>NZ_JBEZIR010000146.1:0-21241 GCF_040651175.1 Kitasatospora sp. NPDC048540 | reverse complement strand
TTCCGGCCGCCCGCCCGGCCGGCGGGCCCGCCGGCCGGGTGATCCCGCCGACGGACGCGCCGGCCCACGGCTACGGGACCCGCGGAAGGGGCACCGGGGTGCCGCGGCGCCTGCTGCTGTCGGTCAGCACGGCCACCAGGTCGGCGAGGGCGAGGGCGCCGGCGGGGTCGTCGGCGCGACGGGACAGCCGGCGGACCGGGCCGACCTGGTCCAGCGCGATCCCGGCGCGGGCCAGCACGAAGGTGAGGGTGAGGAAGGCCGAGCGGGCGTTGCCGTCGTCGAACGGGTGGAAGAAGCAGACGTCGAGGTAGGCCCGCGCGGCCCGGGCGGCGGGCGGGAGCCGGGTGTCGTCGCCCTGGGCCAGGCAGGCCTCGAAGCGGCGGCGGGTGTCCGGTGCGATGCCGTACCGTTCGCGGCCGGCCTTGGCGTACGCCGGGCGGGTGCGGAACGCCGCGTCCCGCGAGCGGAGCAGGGTCCGCTGCCAGCCGGTGAGCAGGTCGCAGGTGAGCGGCGCGCCGGCGGCGGCGTCCGCCCGTACCCGGTGCAGGGCTTCGAGCAGGGCGTCCGCCCGTTCGGGGTCGCGGGCGTGGTCGTACGAGCGGATGTCGTGGACGGCGCCGTCGCGGGCCGGGGTGAACGGGCGGTCGCCGGCGGTGGCCCGTGTCCGCTGCCAGGGGACCGTCTCGCGGACGGCGAGCCAGGCCTGCAGGTGGTCGGGCACGGCTCAGGTCCCGTCGGCGTCGCCGAGCGCGTGCGCGAGGCGCTGCGCGACGTCGTCCAGCAGGTCGGGTTCGGGTCCGGTCCAGCTCTCGAACCGTCCGCCGATCGCCTCCGCCACCAGGGCCTGCGCCTGGCCCGCCGGCACGCCCCAGCGGGTGAGGAACCAGGTGAGCACCTGCTCGCAGTGCCCGTACCAGGCGTCGCCCGCGCCGGTGCGGTCGA
This sequence comes from Kitasatospora sp. NPDC048540, assembly GCF_040651175.1. Taxonomy (NCBI): domain Bacteria; kingdom Bacillati; phylum Actinomycetota; class Actinomycetes; order Kitasatosporales; family Streptomycetaceae; genus Kitasatospora; species Kitasatospora sp. NPDC048540. Next base: position 20,299 of record NZ_JBEZIR010000146.1, on the reverse strand, counting down.
CGACCTGGGTGACCAGGTGGACGGCGGCGCGCTCCCACACCTGCTGCCGGTCCTCGGCCGGGACGGTGTCGAGCCGGTAGCGGTCGAAGTGCTCCGCCAGTTCCTCCAGCCAGGTGCGCCACTCGCACAGGGCCGTCGCGACCCTGGTGAGGGTCGCGTCCGGGGTGGTGATCGAATCCCGTGGGCAGCACCAACCGCCCACCGGTCCGCCGCCGATGTCGCCCTCGTCGTGGGCCCACCGCCAGCCGAGTGCCCAGTCGCCGAAGTGGTCGGCGAGGGCTTCGGTCATGGTGTCCGTCCAGGCCCGTCCCTCGCCGTGGGACCAGCGGATCACGGCGCCGTCGGCGGCGGCTCCGGCCGGACGGACGGGCACCGCGCGGGCGGGCCCGAGCGCGGCGACCGCCGCGCGGGCCGAAGGGCCGTCGAAGGGGTGGCTGCGGGGGTCGGCCTCGGCCCAGGTGAGGTCGTAGGGGGCTCGGTGGTACGGCATCGGCCGAGTGTTTCACGGCGGGCCGCGACACCCTCAAGGGTTTTCCGGACGGTCCGGGCGCCGGCCGTGGGCGGTGCGGTGCGGACCGATTGCCCGGTTCGCCCGGCCCGCCCGGCTGCCGGGTGCGGTTTCGGGGCCCGAAACCTCCTGATCATGCCCGAGTCCTGCCCGGATCGCTCGCGGCGGAGCCGCCCGGCGGTGCGCCGGACCGGCTTGACCTCTATCTCTTGAGGATTACCTGAGCTTTCACCAATTCGCTTTCCGGGGCCGTTCTGCCCGAACGGTCAAAAGCGCTCCCGGGAAAGGGAATTCGCCGCCGGATCGCATTTACAGCGGCGGGTGGACCGACCTAGAGTCCGTGATGCGAATTGTCGTGCCCACGCACGAAGGAAACGAACTCCCGTGAGCAATCTGCTGGTCAGGCGTGCCCCGCGCGCCGAAAGTCCCGCCATGCCGGATGACGAGGTCGAACTCGCCGAGCCCCCGGTGATGGGCGAGCCCGCCGGAATGGATTTCGGCTCCGCGCTGATGTACCTGCCGATGGGTCTCGGTGCGGGCGCGATGGTGCTGATGTTCTCCGTGCGTTCCGCCGGAGCGACCACCTACATGATGTCCGGAATGATGGGCGTCGCGATGGTGAGTATGACGCTCACCCAGCTCGGGCGCTCCGGCGGTGAGCGGCGCCGCCGCACCCGGGCCGAACGGCGCGACTACCTCCGGTACCTGGCGCAGAAACGGCGGCAGGCCCGGACCGCGGCCGACCGGCAGCGCGCCGCCCTGCTGTGGGACAACCCCGAGCCCGGCGAGCTGTGGGCGCTGGCCCGCGGCCCGCGGCTGTGGGAGCGGCGGCCGAGCCACGAGGACTTCGGGCAGGTCCGGATCGGGCTCGGACTGCGCCGCGCGGCCCTGGAGTTCGTCCCGCCGCAGACCAAACCGGTGGAGGACCTGGAGCCGCTGTCGGCGGTGTCGCTGCGGCGGTTCACCAAGGCGCACCAGACCGTGCGCCGGCTGCCCGTCCCGCTGGCCCTGCGGCGCTTCACCAGCGTGGAGCTGGCCGGGGACGGCGAACCCGCGCTCGACCTGCTGCGCGCCGTGGTGGCCCAACTGGCGGTGCTGCACTCGCCGGACGAGCTGAAGATCGCGCTGCTCGCCGACGAGGCGGGCCGCGCGGAGTGGGACTGGCTCAAGTGGCTGCCGCACACCGCGCACCCGGCGCAGCAGGACGCGGCCGGCCCGGTTCGGCTGGCCGCCGGTGACCACGACGGGCTGATGGAGCTGCTCGGCGCGGACGTCGCGGACCGGCCGGACCACGATCCGGCGGCGGGCCCGAGCATCGCCGAGCCGTTCGTGGTCGTCGTCGCCCAGGGCGTCCGGCTGCCGGAGTCCTCCCGGCTGCTCCACGGCGGCCTGCGCAACCTGGTGCTGCTGGACGCCACGGGGGCGATGACCGGCGGGCCCAAGGTGCTGCGGCTGAGCGTGCACGGCCGGCAGGTGGAGATCCCCTCCGGCGCCGACACGATCTCCGCGACCGCGGACGCCCTGCTGCCCGCCGAGGCCGAGACCCTGGCGCGCACGCTCGCGCCGAGGCGCACCGGCGGCGCCGTCGACCTGCTCGACCGCCCGCTGGACCAGGACCTGGAGCTGACCACGCTGCTGGGCATCCGCGACCCGCACCGCTTCGACGTGCCGACGCTGTGGGGTCCGCGGCAGGCGCAGTCCGCCCGGCTGCGGGTGCCGCTCGGGGTGACCGAGGAGGGCGAGGTGGTGGAGCTGGACCTGAAGGAGTCCGCGCAGGGCGGCATGGGGCCGCACGGCCTGCTGATCGGGGCCACCGGGTCCGGGAAGAGCGAGCTGCTGCGCACCCTGGTGCTCGGCCTGGTCGCCACCCACTCCTCCGAGGTGCTCAACCTGGTGCTGGTGGACTTCAAGGGCGGCGCGACCTTCCTCAACCTCGACCGGCTGCCGCACACCTCCGCCGTGATCACCAACCTCGCCGACGAGATCCACCTGGTCGACCGGATGCGGGACTCCATCAACGGCGAGCTGATCCGCCGCCAGGAGCTGCTGCGGGAGTCCGGCCACTCCTCGCTGTTCGAGTACGAGAAGGCGCGGGCCGCGGGAGCCGGGCTGACCCCGCTGCCCTCGCTGCTGATCATCGTCGACGAGTTCTCCGAACTCCTCTCCAGCAAGCCCGAGTTCATCGACCTGTTCGTCTCGATCGGACGGCTGGGCCGCAGCCTCGGGGTGCACCTGCTGCTCGCCTCGCAGCGGCTCGACGAGAGCCGGATCCACAAGGTGGAGGGCCACCTGTCCTACCGGCTCGCGCTGCGCACCTTCTCCTCGATGGAGTCCCGCAGCGTGATCGGTGTCGCGGGCGCGTACGAGCTGCCGTCGGCGCCCGGGCACGGCTACCTCAAGGTGGACACCACCAACCTGGTGCGGTTCAAGGCCGCGTACGTGTCCGGGCCGGCGCCCGAGCCGGCGGGACCGGACGAGGAGCCGGAGCTCGCCTCCCGGGTCCGCGACGAGGTGACCGCGTTCGGCCTCGACCGGCAGGGCCCGGTGCTGTCCGACCCGCCGGAGCCGGCCGGGGAGGCCCTGCGGCCCGGTCCGCGCGCCGGTGCCGCGGGCGGGGAGCCGGGGGCGGCCGGGGAGTCGCCCGGCAGCGGGAGCCTGCTGGAGGTGCTGGTCGGGCGGCTGGAGGAGAGCGGCCCGCCGGCCCGTCAGGTCTGGCTGCCGCCGCTGACCGAACCGCCCAGCCTGGACCAGTTGCTGCCCGGTATCGTGCCCGACCCCGTGCGCGGCATGAGCGCCGCCGACCATCCGGGTGTGGGGCGCCTCACCGTCCCGCTCGGCACGGTGGACCGGCCGTTCGAGCAGTCCCGCGAGCTGCTGGTGGCCGACCTGTCCGGGGCCGACGGCCACCTGGGCCTGGTCGGGGCGCCGCAGACCGGCAAGTCCACCCTGCTGCGCACCCTGGTCCTGGCGCTGGCGCTCACCCACACGCCGGAGGAGGTCCAGTTCTACTGCCTGGACTTCGGCGGCGGCGGGCTGGTGTCGATCGCCGGCCTCCCGCACGTCGGGTCGGTCGCCACCCGGCTGGAACGCGACCGGGTGCTGCGCACCATCGCCGAGCTGACCCAGCTCCTGGAGCGCCGGGAGCGGGAGTTCACCGAACGCGGCCTGGAGTCGATGGCGGCGTACCGGCGGCTGCGCGAGCGGCGCGAGGTGGACGACCCGTACGGCGACGTCTTCCTGGTGGTGGACGGCTGGTTCACCCTGCGCCAGGACTTCGACGACCTTGAGCCGCGGGTGATGGAACTCGCGGTGCGCGGCCTGTCGTTCGGCATCCACCTGGTCGCCTCGGCCGTGCGCTGGTCGGAGATCCGGCCGCGGCTGCGGGACATGCTGGGCACCAAGTTCGAACTGCGGCTCGGTGACGCGCTGGAGTCCGAGGTGGGCAGCCGGATCGCCGCGGCCGTCCCGCACCAGCCGGGCCGTGGCCTGACACCGTCCGGTTACCACTTCCTGGCCGCGCTGCCGCGGCTGGACAGCGACGCGGGAACCGCCGACCTCACCGAGGCGACCAAGGCCGCGGTCGCCGAGATCGGCACCTTCTGGACCGGCCCCGGCGCCCCCGGTGTCCGGCTGCTGCCCGGCCGGCTGCCGGTCGAGCAACTCCCGCCCGCCGAGGGCGACCTGCGGATCTGCCTGGGCCTGGACGAACAGCGCCTGGAGCCGGTCTGGCACGACTTCTCGGCGACCGGGCACCTGATGGTGTTCGGCGACGACGAGACCGGCAAGACCAATGCCCTGCGTCTGGCGATCCGGGGCATCACCGACCGGTACACCCCGGAGCAGGCGCGGATCGCGCTGGCCGACCCCGGGCGCGGCCTGCTGGCCATGGTCCCGGAGGAGTACCGGGTCGGCTACGTGGTCGACCGGGAGTCGCTCGGGCAGCTCGCCGCCAACACCGTGGTCTCGCTGGGCCGGCGGGTCCCCGGCCCCGACATCACCCCCGAGCGGCTCGCCCGGCGCGACTGGTGGAGCGGGCCGCTGCTGTTCCTGGTCGTCGACGACTACGACCTGCTGGCCGCGTCCGCGGGCCAGAGCGCGCCGCTGGCCCCGCTGGTGCCGCTGCTGCCGCACGGCCGCGCGATCGGCCTGCACCTGGTCATCGCCCGCAGTACCTCCGGCGCCATGCGCGCCATGATGGACCCGGTGCTGCGGCCCCTGTGGGAGCTCGGCAATCCGGCCCTGCTGCTCTCCTACCCCAAGGAGGAGGGCAAGTTCCTCGGCGAGGCGAAGCCGCGCACGCTGCCCGCCGGACGCGCCCAACTCGTCACCCGCCGGTCCGTCCGGCTCGTGCAGACCGGATTGGTGACCGCCCCGTGACCCCCGCACCCCGCACCGCACCCCTGCGCGAACCGTTCGCCGTCCCGGAGGTCTGCCGGATCACCGTGGCGGGTCCGGCCGGCCGCAGCGACCTCGCGATCCCCGTCACCCTGACCGTCTCCGCGCTGCAGGCCCTGCTGCTGGACGCCCTGCCCGGCTCCGCCGCCGGAGCCGGCTCCGCGTGGGTGCTGCAGCGGCTGGGCGAGGACCCGTTCGACCCGGCCGGTACCGCGCAGAGCCTGGGCCTGCGCGACGGCGACGTGCTGCACCTGCGGCCCGCCGAAGCCGCTCTGCCCGCCCTGCAGTTCGACGACCTCGCCGACGGGGTAGCGCAGGTGGTCTCCGACCGGCCCGGCCGCTGGCAGCCGCGCTCCACCCGGCTGCTGGCCATCGCCCTGGCCGCCCTGGCCCTGCTCGCCCTCGCGGCGGCCCTGCTCGGCCGCGGTCCCGGTCCGGCCACCGCGGCGGCCGCGGGAGCCGTCGCGGTGCTCCTGGCCGCCGGCGCCGCGGCCGCCCGGAAGGCGGCCCGCGACCGCGCCGCCGCCCTGATCACCGGCGCCGGCTCGCTGCTGTTCGGCGCCCTCGCCGGGCTGGCGTCCGGCGGGCACCACCCGGACGCACCCGGCGTGCTGATCGCCGCCGGCGGCGTGGGCGCGCTGTCCGCCCTGCTGCTCGCCCTGCGGGCGCTGCCGGTCGCGGCCGGCGCCGCCGCCCTGGTCACCGCGGTCTCCGCGGCGGGCGCCGCGGCGCTCGTCCGGCTGACCCACTGGGAGACCGGACAGGCGGTCGCGGTCACCGCCGGGGCGGTGTTCGTGCTCGGCCACTTCGGCCCGCGTCTGGCGCTGCGCGCCGCCCGGCTGCGTGCCCCGCAACTGCCCAACAACGCGGAGGAGTTGCAGCAGGACATCGAGCCCGAGCCGCAGGAACGGGTGGCCCGGCGGGTGGCCGTCGCGACCGCCTGCCTCGACGGGCTGGCCGTGGCCGGTGCCCTGGTCCACACGGCCGGCTTCTGGTACCTGGCGCAGCTGCCCGGGTGGACCGGCTGGCTGGTGCCGCTGGTCTTCGGCTCGGCCGTGCTGCTGCGCGCCCGGGGCCTGACCGGCACCGTGCAGCGGGTGGCGGCGGTCCTGTCCGGTGCCGCCGGGCTGACCGTGCTGCTCCTGGTCCGGGTCGCCCCGGCCGGGGCCGGGGCGAGGGTCACCGTCCTCGTCCTGCTGCTCGCCTCCGCCGCGCTGCTGCTGACGGCCGCCCGACGGCTGCCGGACAGCCGCCCGCTGCCGATCTGGGGCCACCTCGGCGACATCCTCGAACTCCTCACCGCGCTGGCCCTGTTCCCGCTGCTGCTGCAGACCGTCCACCTCTACACCGCCGTCCGGGCGCTGTTCAGCTGAGGGGAGGAGACCCGTGCAGACCCGACGCGACCATGTCCAGGCCTACCAGTTCGCCATGGGCAGGCTGGCCACGGCCCTGGTGAGCGGTGACCCCGGACGCGGCGAGAGCCCGACCAGGCGCGCCGCGCTCGGCACCTTCCTGGGGGCCGGGGTGACCGTCCTGCTGTGCGCCGGCTACGGCGTGTACGGGCTGATCTCGCCGGTCCCGTCGGCCGGTTGGCGCACCCCCGGCTCGATCGTCCTGGAGCAGCAGACCGGCAACCGCTACCTGTACCTCGACGGCGAGCTGCGCCCGGTGCGCAACCGGGCCTCGGCGCTGCTGCTGGCCGGCAGCACCGCCGCGATGCAGACCGCCGACCGCGGCACGCTGGCCGGCGCCCCGCACGGCGCGCCCGTCGGCATCCCCGGCGCGCCGGACGCCGTGCCCGACGCCGCCCGGCTGCTGACCGGCGGCTGGACCCGCTGCCTGCGCCCCGACCTGGCGACCGGCCAGGTCGTGGACTTCGCGCCGCAGGGGCGCACCACCGCGGTACCGGCCGACCGGCAGGCCCTGCTGGCGGGGCCCGACGGCAGGCGCTACCTGCTGTTCGGGGGCGTCCGCTACCCGGTGCCCTCCGACAGTGCACTGATCGCCCTCGGCCTCGACGGCGAGCGGGCGGTGCCGGCCGGGCCCGGCTGGCTGGCCGCCCTGCCCGAGGGCCCGCCGCTGGCCGCCCCGGCCGTGCCCGGCGCGGGCGACCCGGCCGGGCAGGTGGCGGGCGCGGCCGTCACCGTGGGCCAGCTGTTCCGCACCACCACGGGCGGCACCGAGCACCACTACGTGATGCGCTCCGACGGCATCGCCCCGGTCAACGCCACCGAGTCCGCGCTGCTCGCCGCGGTTCCCGGCGCCCCGGCCGTCCGCCAGGTCGGCGCGGCGGACATGGCGAGCACCCCGCTGTCCGCCGCTCCCCCGCCGCCCGACCGCCTGCCCGACGTCCGCAACGCGCCCCCGGCCGGCGCCGCCGGCCAGGTCCTGTGCCTGGCCCAGACACCCGACGGCACCGCGATCGGCACCCGGGTGGTACTGGAGGGCGGCGCCGCGGCCACCGGCGGGCGAACGGTCCTGCTGCCGGCCGACAGCGGGGTCTACGCCGTCGACCAGGCCCAGCTCGCGGCCCGGGCCCCGGCCCCGCGCAGCTATCTGATCGACGACCAGGGCACCGCCTACCCGATCGGCGACGGCCCGGCCGCCGCCCAGCTCGGCCTGGCCGGCCGGCCGAGGACGCCGGTGCCGGCCGAGCTGCTGGCCGCACTCCCGCAGGGCCCGGCGCTGGACGTCGCGGCCGTCCGGGCGACGCTGGGAGGTCGGTGACCGTGCGGCTCAGGACCCGTCCCCGCCGGACCCGCCCCACCGCCTGGCCGTTGCAGTGCCGGGCCGTCGGGCCCGCCCTGCTCGTCCACCCCAAGGGCCCACCGGACCGGCAGGCCGTGGAGTTCACCGCGGGGCTGGCACCGGACCCCCAGCACACCCCCGTCGTCCTCGACCTGCCGCACGGCGCGCCGCACAGCGTCTGGGACGCGGTGGCCCGGCTGCTCGCCGGGCGGCCCGGCAGCCTGCGGCTGGTCTTCGGGCGCGCCACCCCGGCGGAGGCCCGGTGGGCCGGGCAGCGGATCGCCGACCGGCTGCGGCGGGTCGTGCTGGTCCCCGACGGCCGGCCGGTACCCACCGCGGGCGGCGGCCTGTTCGTCCCGATCGACCACGGCGCCGGCTGGCTCCAGCTGCGCCCGGACGCGCCCGCGCGGCCGGAGTCGCGCCGCTACCCGCGCCCGATGTGGGAGTTCACCACCCTCGACCGGCCGTGGGCGACCAGCCCGTACGGCGTGGTCGAGTCGGTGCCGTGCGGTGTCTGGCTGCGCGGCGCCCGGCCGAACGCCCTGCACGACGGCTGGCGCAGGCTGGTGGAGTCGCTGCCCACCGACCCGCAGGTGCTGACCGTGGTGCTCGGCAGCCCGGGCGGCCCCGCGGTGCCGCTGGCCGACGCGTTCGGCCTGTGGAACACCGTGCTGCCGTCGGCCCGCCGTCAGGTGCGGTTCGTCCCGTACGGGCCGGTCGCGCTGCCCTCCGGGGCCGGTGCGCTCGGCCAGGAGCTGGCGGACGCCTTCGGCGAGCACGTGGTGGTGTGCGCCGGTCTGCCCGTGCTGCCGGCCGGGCACGACGCCCCGCCGGACGTGCGCGGCCTGCTGCCCGACGGCTCCCCGGGGTGGCAGCCGTTCGCCGCGCAGTACCGCTATTCGCCGCGCCGCCACCCGCTCGCCGAGACGGCGCCACCGGAGCTGCTCGGGGTGCGCAGCCCGCTGCCGGGCCTGGCGCACGTCGGCGCCGGTGTCTTCGAGCTGGCCCCCGACACGGTGCTGGAGATCGTGCAGTCCGGGCTGTGGGTGCGTCCGGCGCTGGAGCCCTACGGCGGCAACGACATCCGGCGGCGCCCCGCCCCGTGGGGCCACGCGGCGCTGCTGTACGACCGCAGCGAACCGGCGCGCGCCGAACGGATGCACGCCTTCGCGCAGGACCTGCTGTGGCGGCTCCCGCCGGATGCCAGGGACGCCTTCCGGATCGCGCCCGCCGACGCCCCGGGCCTCGCCGCGCCCGCCGAGCAGGCCGGTCCGTGGTCGCTCGGCGAGCCGGTGGCGATGGACGACAACACCCGCCCGGGCACGGCTCCCCGGTCGGCTCCGCGCCGGCCCGCGCACCTCGCGTTCTGGGCGACGGCCGACTCCGCGACCGCGGCCGGCTCCGGACCGGTGGTGGCGGGGACGGCGGGGGCGGGGGCGGCCGGCGCCCCGGCGCGGCTCATCTCCCTCGGCGGTCCGCGGACCCGCCGCCGTGCGGGCGTCCGGCCCGCCGGAGGCACGGTGGAGGACCTCGCGGTGACCGGCGCAGCCGACACCCGGGCCGCGGCGCCCGCGGCCCGGGTGCCCGTCCCTGACGCCGCGCCGGCCCTGCCCTCGGTCCACTCCGCCCCGGCCGGGTCCGGACATCCCTCGGCGCCCGCGCGGCCGTCCGGGGCCCTGCTCAGCTCCGCCGGGCCGGCGTCCGGCGCACCCGGCACGCCCGCGACGCCCGGCACCGCACTGCCGCAGACGACGTCGGCACCGGTGTCCGTGCCGGGCGGGCCGCCCGGCGCCGCGGGCGGAGCACAGGTGGCCGTGGCGGGCGGGCCAACGCCCGCTCAGGTAGCGGCTGACCCGTTCGACACCCGTATGGTGCGCTCCACCGGCGCCGGCCTCGAGGCCGGGCCGTACCCGGCCGAGGGGCGGGTGCCCGGCGCACCGACCCGCGACGAGCCGCCGACGCCCGCGGCCCCGGGCGGCCCGGCGCCGGTCCCGGAGCCCGTCCTCGCACCGCCGGCTCCCCCGGCCGGGCCGCCGACGCCCGCGGCCGACGGCCCCGCCGCACCGCCGACCGAGGACCCGGCCGCACCGCCGGTCCCCGCCCGGCCCGACGCACCCGTGCCCGGGGAGGACCTGCCGCGGCCTCCGGCGCCGTCCGGGACGTCCGAACCGTCCGAGGCACCGGCGACGCCCGCGCCACCGGCCGCCCGTCCCGCGCGCCTGCCCGGGATCCGGCTGGAGTCGCTCGCCCCGCCGGAGCCGGTCCCCGCCGCGCCGCGCGCCGTACCGGACCGGTCCCCCGCCCCGGCCGTCGTACCGGTCCCCGCCCTGGCGGCCGCATCCGCGGTCCGGGTGCAGCCGGTGCCCGCGGCGGACGCGAGCGCCGTACCGCACGAGCGCGGGATGGCCCGGGAACGGGAGTGGGTGTGGCGCACCTTCGCCCGGCAGTTCAACGCGGCCTCCGGCACGGTGTCCCGGGTGCTGTCCGAATCACCGGGGCTTCGCGGCGCCACCCGGGCCGAGGAGACCGACGCGTTCACCGACCTCGCCGCCCTGCGGCTCTACCTCACCGGCGACGGCGCGGCGCTGGACGCCGCGGTCCGGACGGCGACCGTCGGACCGCACGTGCCGCTGGCCCGCTGCGTGGCGGCAGGTCTGCGGCGGCTGCCGTCCCACCGCGGCGCCACGCTGCTGCGCGCCGCCCTGCACCCGTCCGAACGGGCCTGGTACCGCCAGGGCGACGTGCTGACCGAGTGGGCCTTCTGCACCGCGTGGGCCCGCACCGCGGAGCCGGTGACCGGCGCGACCGACTTCCTGATCTGGTCGCTGACGGCCCGCCGGACCGCCCTGCTCGCCCCGGCCGCCCCGGACCGGGTGGTGTTCCCGCCCGGGACGAGGTTCCGGGTGCTGGGCTCCGACGACCAGGACCGACTGCTGCTGCGCGAACTCTCCGCCTCGGAGGGTTCGGAGAACAGGAAGACGAACGTGCCACTCGACGAGATCGCCCTGGACGGCCTGGCCCGGGCCGCCGACGGCCCCGCCTCGCCCGCCCGCACCGGCGGCGACGCCGGACCGACCCCGCCGGTCCCGGGCACCGCGCCCGGTCTGCTCCCCCGCACCGCGCCGAAGGCGGTGGCGGCATGAGCCGGCGGCTGCTGGTCTCCCGGGAACGGCCGGGCGCGTACCCCACCATCGCCGCGGCACTGGCCGACGCGGTCGACGGGGCCCTGATCACGGTGGCCGCGGGCCGGTACGAGGAGGCGCTCACCGTCACCAGGCCGGTGACGCTGGCCGCCGAGGACGGCGACGGCCCGGTGGTGCTGCACGCGGCCACCGGCAGCACCGTGGTGGTGGACGCCGAGGCGGTGCGCCTGTCCGGTCTGGAACTCTCCGGCGCCGACGCCGAGGCGCCGGTGCTGGAGGTGCGGCGCGGGCAGGCGGCGCTGGACGGCTGCCGGCTGTCCGGTGAGTCCTGGGCCGCGGTGCTGGCCTGGCAGGACGGTGTACTGGCGCTGCGCGCCTGCGAGGTGTCCAACGCCCGGGGCGCCGGCATCGTGGTGACCTCGGCCGGCGCGAGCCTGGTGGAGCAGTGCGTCCTCACCGACATCGCCTCCTCCGCGTTCGTCATCGCCGAGCACGGCGAACTGACGGTCCGTGACTGTTCGCTGGTGCGACCGCGGGGCAACGGGATCTGCGTCAACGGCCGGGGCGCCGTGGTGGTCGAAGGCGGGCGGATCGAGGGCAGCGGAAAGCCCGCGGTCGCGGTGGAACAGGACGGCCGGGCCCGGCTGAGCAGCCTCTCCGTCAGCGGGAGTTCGACGCTGGACGCCTATCTGACCAGTCAGGGTGCAACGGTCCTGACCGACTGCTCGTTCACCGGCTCCCGGGGCACCTCGGTGCACGTCGGCGCCGGGGCCCGGCCCGTGCTCCGCGGCTGCGGGATCGGCCCGGCCGCCGACGGCGGGATCCGGGTCGGCGAGGGGTCCGCGGCCCGGCTTGAGGGCTGCCGGATCGTCGGAACGCCGGTCGGCCTGCTGGTGGAGGGCGGCTCCGAGACGGTCTGCGAGAAGACCTCCTTCGCCGGGACGACCACCGCCGCGGTGTCCGTGACCGACGCCGGCCGGCTGTCGGCCCGTGAGACGGAGGTCGAACTCGACCGCGGCTGCGGGATCGTGCTGGGCGAGGGGGCCAGTGCCGAGCTGGACGGTGTGCGGGTGCTCGCCACCGGCGGGGACGCGGCCCTGACCCTGGACGCCGGCGCCCGCGCCGAGCTGCTCTCCTCGTTGCTCCGCGGCGGTCCGGCGCTGGTCGGCGACGGCGCCGGACTGGACTGCCGGGACAGCGAGTTCACCGGATCCGGCGGGGACGGCATCCGGGTCGCCGAGGGCGGTTCGCTCACCGCGGTCGGCTGCCGGATCACCGGGGCCCGCCGCCACGGCGTCCAGCTGCTGCCCTCCGCGCGGGCCGAGTTGGACAACTGCGCGGTGTGCGACAACGGCGGTGACGGGGTGCGCTCCGCGACCGACGGGCCGGTGCGGATCCACGACTGCGAGATCCGCGGCAACGCCGGCGCGGCCGTCGGCCGGGTCCGCGGCGCCGGGGAGCCGGACGTCGCCCGGCTGGACACCGACGGTGGCGGCCCGCCGCCGGACGCGGCCGCCGCCGGCCTGTCCGACGCCCCGGCGGCCCCCGGTGCGGCGGAGGCGACGGGCCTGGGCACCGGCCCGCTGGCCGACCTGGACGCCCTGGTCGGACTGGAGAGCGTCAAGCGCGAGGTCACCGGCCTGATCAACGTCAACAAGCTGGCCCAGCGGCGGCAGGAGATGGGCCTGCCGATGCCGCCGATGAGCCGCCACCTGGTCTTCGCGGGCCCGCCGGGGACCGGCAAGACCACCGTGGCACGGCTGTACGGGGCGGTGCTGGCCGAACTGGGCATCCTCAGCCAGGGCCACATCGTCGAGGTGGCGCGGGCCGACCTGGTGGCGCAGATCATCGGCGGCACCGCGATCAAGACCACCGAGGTCGTCAAGAAGGCGCTCGGCGGAGTGCTCTTCATCGACGAGGCCTACACCCTGACCAACCAGTCCCGCGGCACCGGGCCGGACTTCGGGCAGGAGGCCGTCGAGACGCTGATGAAGCTGATGGAGGACCACCGCGACGAGATCGTGGTCATCGTCGCCGGGTACTCGGCGCAGATGGAGCAGTTCCTCGCCTCCAACCCCGGCATGGCCTCTCGGTTCTCCCGTACCGTCGAGTTCCCCAACTACAGCTCGGACGAGCTGGTCACCATCGTCCAGGGCCTGTGCGGCAAGCACTACTACGAGCCCGACGAGGACGCGGTGGCGGCGCTGCACCGCTACTTCGAGGAGGTGCCGAAGAGCGCCACCTTCGGTAACGGCCGGGTCGCCCGGCAGGTCTTCGAGGAGATGATCAACCGGCAGGCCTCCCGGCTGGCCACGGAACCTCCGGACAGCGACCGGGAGTTGTCCCGCCTGACCGGCTCCGACGTGATCACCATGCCGAGCGCACAGGCCGACCCGGAGGCACCGGGTGAACCGACCCGACCCGAGGCGCCGGGCGAGGCGACCGCGCCTGCCGTGCCGGGCGCAGCGGAGCCGCCGACCGGGCCGGCCGCGGGCCGGTCCGCGCTGGAGCGCCTCGACGCCATGACCGGCGCCGAGGAGGCCCGCGCCGCGCTGCGCGAACGGCTGCTGCTGATCGCGCGGGCCCGCCGGGCGGGCGCCCCGACCGGCCCCACCCCGCACCTGGTGATCCAGGGCGCACCGGGCAGCGGACGCCGGGCCCTGGCCCGGGTGTACGCCCACGCCCTCACCGAACTCGGCCTGCTGGCCACCGGTTCGACCACGCACCTGGCGCTGTCGGCCGTGCCGGCCCGCTGGCCCGAGCAGCCGCTGGTGCGGCTGACCGCCGCGGTGGCCGACGCCGCGGGCGGGGTGCTGGTCCTCGAGGCGGACCCGGCCTTCGCCGGGCGCGGGCCCGACGAGTGTGACGCCGTCCTCGCGGCGCTGGCCACCGCGGCCCGGGGCGCGGAGGGCACCGTCCTGGTGCTGACCGGCAGCGGCCCGTACCTGATCGACACCCTGCGCGGCCGGGCCGAGCTGGCCGAGGCCTTCGCGCAGTACGTCGAGCTCGCCGACTACACGGCCGAGCACGCACTGGAGCTGACGTTCCGTCACCTGTCGTCCCACGGGATGCGCCTGGACGAGGAGGCGACCGCCGCACTGGCCGACGCCCTCGCCGCGCAGCCCGCGCAGCGCACCGCGTACGCGGCGCACCGGCTGGCCGAGCGCATCGCCGCCACCGCGCGCGAGCGCACGGTCACCCTGGACGACCTCACACGTCCTCGGGCGGGCACCGGCTCCCGCCCCGAGGCCGAACGACCCCAGCCGGAAACCGTACCCGCACACTCTTGAGAGGAAGCGTCATGGCACAGCAGCTCACCCAGGTCGAACTGGCGGGCATGACCGCCGCCCAGGGCACGTTCCAGAACGCGGTGGACTCCGCGACCAGCTCCTACGCCCAGATCGAGGGCCAGGTGGAGGCCCTGCACGGCAGCTGGCAGGGCGAGGCCGCCACCATCTACGGCCAGGCCATGCAGGAGTGGCTCGCCGACTTCCGCAGCCTCAACCAGGCGCTGACCAAGATGTTGGAGACGCTGTCCGCCAACACCCACGTGTACGCCAACACGCACCAGGACACCTCGCAGGTGGCCCACCAGGTCGCGGCGCAGGTCAGCGCGGGCAGCGGGCTCGTCGGCTTCCCGCTCTGACCCCGGCACCACCCCACCCCCGCCCCACCCCCCTACCGAGGAGAGATCAGCATGAGCACGTACAGGGTCCAGATGGACCAGGTCGAGACCATCGTCGGCGAGATGGCCTCCATCACCCAGAAGATCAACCAGGCGCTGGCCGACCTCGACAACCAGTCGACGGTCCACCTCGCCGAGTGGACCAGCGCCGCGCGCGACACCTACGCGCAGGTCAAGGTCCAGTGGGACAACGCCGCGGCCGACATGACCGAGAAGGCCGCCACCGCGACCCAGATGCTGGGCACCATCAACGAGTACTACTTCTACGGCGAGCGCTCCGGCGTCCAGCTCTGGTCGTGACCCGCCGATGGCCGACAGCAAGCAGGACCTCGACTACTTCAAGCACAACGGCTCGTCCTCGGGCAGCGGTGGCGGTGGCGGGGGCAGTGTGAAGCACCCCAAGGAGTTCGGCGGCGACACCTCGGTCGCCGCCGGGCACGGCCACTACGACACCTCGTCGGGGTTCACCGCGCCGACCGTCCCGCCACCGCCGGGGAAGGCGGGGACCGGGACCACCGTGAGCACGGCCTCGCTGGACAGGTTCGCCGACAACATCGCCTCGCTCATCGCACCGGTGGAGGCGGCGAAGAAGGCGCTGCGGCCGGTCGGTGTGCACCCGGGCAACTTCTACCACGCCTCGGCGATCCAGCAGAAGGTCAACGGTCTGGACGAGGACGCAGGTCTGAAGGGCGAGTGCCTCGCGGCGCTCACCGACCTCGGTCACGCACTCGGTGATCTGCACGACGGTGTGAAGAAGTTGAGCGGCCAGTACAAGACCATCGAGGACGCCAACAAGATGACCGCCAAGGACCTCCACCAAGCCGTGGCGGGGGCGACCGGGAAGTTCAACACGTTCATCGACGACGCGGGCGGCGATCCCGCCAGCGGTCCGGCCGGCGGCCCGGCCGGTGGCGCGGGCGACGGCGGCAGCCAGGGGACGGGCGGCGGCCGGCCCGGCACCGGCGGCAGCGCCGGCGGTGCCGCCGGCGCCGGCCACACCACCGGAAAGCACGACTGATCGGCGCACGGTCCGCCGCCGCCCCCGAACCCCCGGGGGCGGCGGCGGGCGGCGCGCGCACAGCGACCAGGAGGGGTCATGGGAGACAAGAGCACGGACACCGGCAGCAGCGACGACGACTTCACCACGGACGACAACGGCGTCCTCTTCGGCAATCCCACCGGTGGCAGCTTCCACGTCCAGGACTACCGGACATGGGACTGGCACCACATCCAGGCCGCGATCATCGGCATGAGCAACGGGGTGTCCGACGCGGCCAACCTCGCCCTGGCCAAGTCGGTGGCCGATCCCCAGTCGCTCCAGGACGCGGCCGACGCCTTCTACCAGGTCCAGCTGGTCTTCGACGGAGTCGCCCGGTCCCTCGCCGACCAGGGCGACGCGCTGGCAGGCAAGGACGGCGTGTGGACCGGCGATGCCGCCGACAGCTTCCTGGACATGATCACGTTGTTCTCCCGGCAGGTCGGCGCGGTCGCCGACAAGATCTCGGGCGGGAACTCGGGCGGGAACTCCGTCCCGCAGCAGCTGGCCGACAACGCGGTCAACCTCCGCAACGCCCAGAACAAGATCATCGAGATCGACAACTGGTACGCTAACCAGGCGGACCTGATGGGCTACCACGCGATGTCCAACGGCCTGGTGCCGGTCAGCAAGGCCCCCGGCGTGGTCGAGCTGATGAACCGGGACATGCGGCAGGTCCTGCTGAGTCTCGCCACCGAGTACCAGGTCACCATCGACAAGATCTCGTCGCCGGACCCCATCACCTCGCCGCTGGGCGGGGGCGGCGGCACCGGCCAGCCGAACCCCAGCGACCTGCCGAACCTCACGACCGCCGACGGGACCAAGATCTCCCCCAAGTCGGGTCTCGGGGTGGAGCCCCTCCCGACCAAGCTCGACGCGCTGAAGCTGCCGAACCTGAGTGCCGCCGCCGGCAAGCTCGGCGACGGCCTGGGCGGGCCGAAGGCGGCCGTGGCCCCCTTCGACGGCGGCCTGGTCACCAAGGGCGCCGGCGCCCTCGGCGGCGCACCCACGCTCGCCGACCTGGCCGGCGGCCCGCTCGGCCTCGACGGCCTCGCCGGCGGCCCCGCCGGGTTCCCCGACGGCACGGGCACCGGCGGGCCGGGCGCGCTCGACCCGGGTTCGCTCGGCGCCGCGAACGCCGGCCCCTTCGCCGGGGGGACCGGCACCGACGGCACCGGGAACCTCAGCAGCGTCTCCCCCCTGCCACCCTTCGACACCGGTGGCACCGGCGGCATCGGCGGCCTCGGCTCGGCGGTGCCGCTGCCGGGCGCGTTCCCCGGCGGCACCGGCCTGGGCGGCACCGGCACCGTGGGCGCCGGTAAGGGCGGCATCGGCACGGGCGGTCTCGGCGACAGCCTCGGCACGGCCGACCCGGGCACCTGGTCGTCGCTGCCCCCCGTCGGCGCGTTCCCCGGCGGCCTCGGCACGGGCGGCACCGGAAACCTGGGCAGCGGCCTGACCGGCGGGAAGCCCGCCACCTTCCCCGGCGGCCTCGGCACCGGTGGCACCGGAGGCGTGGGCGGCGGCGCGACCGGCGGGAAGCCCGTCGCGTTCCCCGGCGACCTCAGCACCTCCGCCGGACTGCCCACCGGTCTCCCCGGCCTGTCCACGGGATCCGACTTCCCCGGCCTCGGGCAGGCGGGGGTGGCGTTCCCCGGGAGCCTGTCGACCGGCGGTCTGGGCGGCGCGGGCATGCCGTTCCCGCCGGGCCTCGGCGGCGGCACCGGTGGCCAGCCGACCACCACCAACAACGAACGCAGCGACGCCTCAGGCCTGTTGGAGCACAACGCCGACCCCTGGGCCGGCTCCACCGACGTCGGCGACGACCTCGCTACCCACCTCGGCACCGCCACCGGCGGCGAAGGCCTCACCCTCCCCACCGGCACGCCCGGCCTCCACGAAGGCACCGTCCCCGGCACGGGCATGCCCTTCCCGCCGGGCCTCGGCAGCGGCACCGGTGGCCAGCCGACCACCACCAACAACGAACGCAGCGACGCCTCAGGCCTGTTGGAGCACAACGCCGACCCCTGGGCCGGCTCCACCGACGTCGGCGACGACCTCGCTACCCACCTCGGCACCGCCACCGGCGGCGAAGGCCTCACCCTCCCCACCGGCACACCCGGCCTCCACGAAGCCACCCTCCCCGGCACGGGCATGCCCTTCCCGCCGGGCCTCGGCAGCGGCAGCGCCGGCCAGCCGACCACCACCAACAACGAACGCAGCGACGCCTCAGGCCTGTTGGAGCACAACGCCGAGCCGTGGACCACCGGGACCGGCGGCGAAGCCGCCGAGACGGGCACCGCGGCCGGCGGCGAGGGCCTGACGCTGCCCTTCCTCCCCGTCGAGGCCGCGGCGGCGCCCGAACGGGAGCGGGACGGTGACCGGGAACGCCGGGAGGCGGGTGCCATCGCGCTCACGGTCGGCGAGGCCGCGGCGCTCTGGGCCGGGAGCGCCACCCGACCGGGGAAGCCCGGTCCCGAGGACGGAGCGGAGGCCGGACCTGCGGCTGCCGCCGAGGACCCGGCGGAGGAGGGCGCCGGTACCGAGCAGGCGCCCGCTGCGGTCGCGCTCCCCGCGGCCGCCGGTGACGGGGAGCCGGACACCGGCTGGGACGTCGCCGGTGCCGCGTTCGCGCCGCTGCTCTGGGCGGCCTCCACCGAGGAGGAGGCGGACGTCACCGCCGAAGGACCCGCCACCGCCGACGAGGGCACCTGGGGGGTGCCGGCCGCGGCCGAGCCGTCGTTCGCCACCTGGCAGCCCAACCGCACCGGCGAGGCCGCCGCCACCCCCGCGGCAGCCGCCCTCGCCGGAGCCGCACTGTCCTGCTCCACCGAGGACATCGCACCCGACCCCGAGGAGGAGCCCGCCGAGGCGGCGCAGGAGGAGGCCCCGGTACGCGGCGCCGCCGACCTGCTCGTCCAGGAGCGCGACCTGTGGGGCGCCTCGGACGCGCCGGGCCTCGGCGCCATCATCTGACCAGAGCCGGGAGAGGAACCATGAGCTCGACGTACGACCAGGAGATCGAGGAACTCCTCGCCCTGTACCAGCGGCAGCGTGCGGGCGCGGCCGAGACCCGACGCCGGATCAACGGGACCACCGGGACGGCGACCGCGCCCCGGCAGACCGTCAAGGTGACCGCCAACGCCCAGGGCGAGGTGACCGCGATCGAGTTCCCCACCGGCGCCTTCCGACGGCTCACCCCCAAGGAACTCTCGGAGGCCCTGCTGACCACCATCGCCGAGGCCCGGCGCGACGCCTTGGAGCAGGTCACCCACCTGACCGACCTCCGACTGCCGTCGGGGGCGAGCGCCGCCGCCCTGCTCCGGGGCACCGCCGACCCCGCGGACCTGCTCTCCGAGGAGCCCGGTATGCCGGACCAGGTACGCGACTACATCGACAACGGACTCGACAACGGGAGCAGCCGTGGCTGACCGTACTTTCGCCGTGGACCCCGAGGGCCTGCGCGAACCACTCACCCGGGTACGGGAGATCGCCTCCGAGTTCCACGGCATCGGCGCCGGCCTCACCGAGCGGCTCGCGGCCATCGGTCCGTGCTGGGGCGACGACGAGTCCGGCCGGCAGTTCGCCGAGGTCTACCGGGGACCTCGGGACCAACTCCTGCACGGCTTCTCGGCGATGGCCGAGGTCGTGAACCAGACCGCCGACGGCATCGACACCATGGCCAAGAACTTCCGGAAGCTGGAGGACGACAACGCCGCGCACGCGAAGACCCTCAACGGCGGCGCCGGCCACGCGCCCGCCACCGGCGGGCACGAGGGCGGCGGCCAGCACTCGACCAGGCCGGGGAAGCGGTGACGATCCAACTGCCCCCCGAGCTGACCTGGGTCGCCTCCCTGGCGGTCGGTTCGCGGTGGCCGAAGGGCGACGAGGACGCCATGGCCGTCCTGGGCCACGCCTGGGAGGACGCCCAGCGGCGGCTGATCGGCCTCGTCGACCGGCTCGGCACCGCGGGCAGCGCCGTGCTCCAGCACGTCGGCGGCCAGGTGGCGGACCAGTTCCACCGGTTCGTGCAGAGCCTGCACACCAGCATCCCCGAGGTCGCCAACGCCTCGGGGCAGCTGGGCCTCGCCGCGCGGAACACCGGGGTGCAGCTCCAGCACGGGAAACTGATGATCCTCGCCCAGCTGGTGTGGCTGGCGGGCGAGATCGTCGACCTGTCGTTCTGGGCCCCGGAGGCGATTCCGGCCGCCATCACCTCGACGCGGGTGGCGGTCATGATGATCCTCCGCCGGCTGATGCAGGCCATCATCACCGGCGCGGCCCTGATGGCCGGCATGGACCTGGGGATCCAGGCGATCCAGCGGCTCATGCACGACCGCACCTCGTGGGACTGGTCCTCGGTGGGCACCTCGGTCGCGAGCGGCGCGATCGGCGGAGGGGTCGGCGGAGTGATCGGCGAGGGCGCGCGCGGCCTCTTCAAGGATGCGGCCAACACGCTGGTCGGCAAGGGCGCCATCGGCGGAATCAACGGAATCGCCGGCAGCACGGTGCTGTCCGCCGCCTTCGGCGGCCCGAACGACGTCCTCATGGCGGGCGCCGGCGGGCTGGCCGGCGGGATGTTGGCCGGCAGCGGCAGGCGCCGCCGTGGCGGCGGCCCGACCCCCAAGATCGACGGCGTCGACGTCCACGTCCCGCCGGCCGTACACCTGCCCGGCGGCGAGGGTCCCGAAGGCGCCCGCGGCAGCGGCCCGGCAAGGACGGGCGCGGGGACGGGCGGCGCCGACCTGTCGGCGGCCGGCGGCCCGGGCGGCGGGCACCGGGGC
>NZ_JBEZIR010000145.1:0-21385 GCF_040651175.1 Kitasatospora sp. NPDC048540 | reverse complement strand
GATGTGTCCGGGCGGGGTGGTGTCGTCGGTGCCGGTCCAGTGAAGGGTGAGATCGGCGACGCGGAACTGCAAAGCTGTCTCCTCGGGAAGGCGCCCGGCCGGTCGGGTGACGGCCTGGCAGTCGACTACTGCTCGGTACGCCGATGTCGAAATTCTCACTACCGAGAGTCGTCCCTGCAACCGAATAGCTTCTGTTCAGGTGCCGTCGCCACGCGGGCGGCAGGACTTGCCCACTGCCTGGGTGACCGCCAAGTCGCGCACACCGGCCGGAGTCTCGATGCGCCGCCAGTCTGCCGCCGTCTGCCTGACCAGGTCGCCCGCGCCGGACGGTGTGGCGGGATTGCCACCGGTGGAGCGGCTGCGGCTGCTGCCGGACCCGCGTCGGCGTCGAGGGGTGCGTCACCCGTTCGTGCCGGTGCTGCTGGTCGCGGCCTCGGCTGTGGTCGCCGGCGCACGCTCGTACGCAGCCATCGGCCAGTGGTCCGCGAGCGCGCCGCAGCACACCCTTGCCCGCCTGGGTGCCAGGGTCATGGGGGCGATGAGCGTGCGCGTCGCCCCCAGTGCCGCCACGATTCGGCGGGTCATCGGCCTGGTCCGCCCAGGCGCTCCGGCAGATCCGACCGGCGCCGGCCCGGCAGGTTCGGATTCGGTGGCCGTGGACGGCAAGGGCGCCCGCGGTTCCCGGCATGGTGACACGCCGGCCGCGCACCTGCTGGCCGTGATGACCGGCGACGGCCGAACCGCCACCCAGTTGCGGGTCCCCGACAAGACCAATGGGATCACCTGTTCACGGCGCTGCCGGCGCCCTTCGACCTGACCGAGGTCACGGTCACGGCCGACGCCCTGCACGTGCGACCGTGGCCCGTCTCGCGGTCGTAGCGGCGCGCGGTGACGGCTCGGCCAGCTCGTCCGCTCGCAGTGGACCATCGAGAACCGGCTCCACTTCGGCCGCGACACCACCTTCGCCGAGGATGCCTCGAAGATCCGCACTGGCCGCGGCCCCGAGAACATGGCGACCCTGCGCAACCTGGCGATCAACACCCTCCGCGCCGCCGGCACCGCAACATCGCTGCAGGCCTCCGCCACGTCTCGTAGCAGCCCTTCACTCGCCCGCTCGACCTCCTGGGCATCTGACCTTCACACCCACAAGATCACCGGACTTTGCAACACCCCTGACCCGTACCCGGGCGAATTTTCAAGGTGGCCGCGCGTCGGAGAAGCGTCTCCTCAGCCCAGTTCACGGAGCCGCCGCACGGGGCTCACCAGCAGGATCGCCGGGCTGGCCACGGCGGCGACGGCCATCAGCAGCAAAGCGGCCCGCGGACGGCGGCTGCCCGCACTCGAACTCACCGCCGCCTCCGGGGAAACGGTGGACCCGGTCGCCACGAACCGCGCATGGACAGTGCTGTACTGCTTCCCGGGCGGCTACGCGCCGGGCGGTCTTGACTACCCGCCCGGCTGGAACGCCGTCCCCGGTGCCTCCGGCTGCACCCTGGAGTCCTGCACCTACCGCGACCGGATGGCCGAATTCGCCGCCCGTGAGGCAGACGTCTACGGAGTCAGCACCCAACGCCCCGACCAGCTGGCGGCGTTCGCGGAGCACAACCGGATCCCGTTCCCACTGCTCTCCGACACCGACCTCCGGCTGGCCACCGCGCTCCGGTTGCCCACCTTCCGTGCGGCCGGCGTCGACCGGCTCAAACGGCTCACCCTCGTCCTGGACGCCACCCGCACCGTCCGAGGCGTGCTCTACCCGGTGACCGATCCGGCCGGATCCGTCGAAGACGCACTCGCCCTGCTGGACGGCCTCGCGGCGGGCTGACACCCGGCGGAAGCATCCACCCGCACCAGCGCCCCGGAAAACGGGCCAACCGGAGGCCGACACTTCCGCAACCCAACTCCCGGTTCACAACCGATGGGCACCGTACCGGTCGGCCGCAGCAAGCAACCCACCGGCCCGAGGCCAGGACCGCCGTTCCCGCCGCCCCACACCGAGCGCGGACGGCGACGGCGGTGTCATCCCGCGGAACGGGAACGGGTCAGCGACTGCTCCACACCGGGCACCGGGAACCGTGCCGCGTGAGCATGAGGACGGTACCGCCGTCCAGGACCCGCCTCGCGGGCAGCGCTCCGCAGCACGCGGTACCCGTGCGGGACTCCGTCTGCCGCAGGGGTGCGGGGTGACGGGGAGCCGGGACGACCGCGGGGCGCGGAACCTCACGGCGTACGAGTCGCAGGACGGCCCGGCGCCACGAGCGCCAGAGGCCCCGGTGGTCGACGGAAGGGAGAGCGGGGTCGGGCATGGCGGACAGCCTGCCGTGCCCTGCGCGGCCCGTGCGGTCGCCACGCCGGACCGACCCCCGACCTGCCGAAGCGATCCACGCCCGACGCGAGCGCCCTGAACCCGCCGACGCGAGCCCACGCCGCACACACCCGTGGCACCACCACACCGGCCCCCGGAATCGACCCCGCGCGCGGCTTCTGTGCCGTGCCGTGCCGCGAACGTGGGACGATGCACTCCGGGATGAAAGGGGCGGAGAGCCGGTGCGGATCGGAGTCGTCTCGCTCAACGTCTGCTGGGGGCTGTCGTCCACGCTGCCGCCGGCGAAGGAACGGGCTGCCGCATTCGGCTCGGCCCTTGAAGCATCGGATGCCCGCATCCTGAACTTTCAGGAGGTCTGGACTCCCGGCCTGCTCCGGGTGCTGCGCCGCCGGTTGCCGTCGTTCCCGCACGTCGCCTTCAGGCGCGGTGCGGCCGGGTGGCCGGCCGGGGGACTGGTGTCGTTCTCACGGATTCCGATCCGCTCGGTGTCGTACGCGTCGTTCCGTGGCGCCCGCCCTCGGGCAGGCGGTCTGCTGTTCCGGAGCGCGGCGGCGATCGCAAGCAGCCTCCAGGGAGTCCTGACCTTCGAACTGACGGGACACCGGACGGTCGTCGGGAACGTCCATCTGAGTGCCAACCGGGATGGCGACTGGACCGCCGGCAACCGGCACCACGCCTTTCAGCGATCACAGTTGCGGATGTTCCACCGAGCACTCCGGGACGCACGTCGGCCCGATACCGAACTCGTCATCGCCAGTGGTGACTTCAACGTCCCGAGCGACAGTCCGCTCTACCCGGCGGTGCTGGAGGAAGGCGCGTGGACGGACCCGTTCGCCGAGGCGGACCGGCCGACCTTCCACGCCCGGCTCCTGCCGGACGGCCGCCCGGCGCGGCGCATCGACCACCTGCTGGTCTCCCGCGGCCCGGAGGATCGTGTGGTGACCGGGGCTTCCCTGCTGTTCCCGGACCGGGTGCGGCTGGCGGACGGCCGGGACACGTTCCTGTCCGACCATCTGGCGCTCAGCGCCGAGGTGACGCTTCCCGCGCCCATCGCCTGACGACCGCCGAACCGCGCGCCGATGGCCCGCGTCCGGACCTGCCTGCCCCGGACGCTGCCCGGAGAGCCCTGCTCGGCTTGCCCGGCTCGCGTTACGTTGACCTCCCTGCCTGCCGTGGCCTCTCGGAGGAGCCGGGCGACCAGATGTGGAGGCCGATGCCATGCCGACTGCGGAGATCTGTTCGGGAACGGCCCGGGAAGCCGCGATCAAAGGTGAATGCATGCGGGTCGTCGCGGCGTTCTCCTATCTCCGGCCACTTGTGTACGAGGCGGCTTCGAGCGCCCGTATCGCCGCACAACGGCCGTTTCCCCTGTGCGAGTACGGCGATGAACACCGCGGTCCGCCCGAGCACGATCCGGACGCCTTGGACTCGCTGATGTCCGAACTCGCGGCCTCGCTCGACGCCCGGGCGGCCCGCGCGGGAGCAGGTCTCCACGGAGCGATCGGCACGGCTCGGACGATCGGCCGTGAGGGGCTCCGACAGGGGCCGGGGACCGCGGAGGGCCGGCGGAGGACCCGTTCCGCACTCGGCGAGCTGGAGCGGCTGACGGCTGGGAACTCCCCGGTGCGGGCCCGAGAATCCGCGATGCTCGCAGCGCTGCAGCACCACCTCGCCCGCCACGCGCCAGCAGCGGGGAGGGTTCCCGCGCAGAGCGGGCCCACACCGGCCGGGCGCGGGCACTGCCTGGTCGTGTGCCGTGAGGCCATCAGACTCCATATGGCGTACACCTCACGGCTGGTCGGCGTTCTGGAAGCCGCACTGGACGCACTCGGCGCGGAGCAGGCCCCACGCGGCTGACCGGCACATCCGCAGGACCGGAAGACCGGAGCCCGGCACCTCGAACGCCTCGATACCTCGGTCGCGGTACGCGGGACACCAGGGTGGTGCACCGAAGACTGCCTCTTTGGCCGAGGATCCACCGTTCCTCTGGATAAGACACTGGTGTCGGCAGTAACGACACAGAAGCAGACCAATCAATAAGTTGCGATAGATCTCCGATCTGTGTCTTTCCCCCGAGTCGATGGAAATCAGTCCGGACTGCGAGCCGGCTCAAGCGGCCGGTCACACAGGGCGACAGTCCGGGCGGGCGACAACTGAGCGGGACCAGAATTCAGAGAAGGTCCATTACGATGCATCTCTACCTGCTGTGCCATGGTACGGCCCAAACGGGTTCAAGGCGCCATGAGAAACTGGGTAATATAACCCTTGGTGTCTATACGGAGCTTGGCGACCCTCTGCAGTTCGGTGTGGCCAAGATTGTCCTGGAGAACGACCTGGAACCTGTGTACCGGCCCGCCGATGAAGATGTTCCGGAATTCATTCTCCAAGGCTTCCCGAAGAGAGAGGAGAAGAGGTGGGACGAGCATGCCGGAGAAATCTTCAATAATTCGAATGTGCGGCGACTGGGGAAAGGCGAAGAAACGACGCTATCGGCATATTTGAAAAAAATCCGGACGGAGTTCGGTGGTGCCCCTTTCGAGCTGCGCCTGCTCGCCTGCGCAAGTCATATGGAGGGTACCGCCCCTAGCGCTTCGCGCAAGGAGAGTGCCCCCAAGTCCTGGAGGCCCGAGAGCGCGGGGAGCGAGACGCTGGGTTTCATTGCGGACTCCAAGAGGAGAACCGAAGAGGTCGTTAAGAAGTACCTTGATCTGCATAATGATGGTCGTGAATTGAGGGAGATTAGGGGGTTCATCGAGGGGCTCGACGACAACAAGGCGGCGAGAAGTGAGATCGCTATATCGTTCGGAACATGGAGCCCGATCCGGCGGGCACTCAAGCTGGAGGGTCTGGCGCGCAAGGCCGACGGAACCCTGGAATCATGGTATCCATTCATCAAGGTTCTGACGCCGAATTCAAGCAGGGCGTCGGCCTTTCGCAAGGATATCGCCGCAGTTCCAGCGGCGTATGAGGCCATAGAGAACTGGTGCATTTCGCTCAATGCCGTTGTCGGGGAAGGCCGACTCGAGGCGCTTATCGCTGCCTCGGATGCGGATTCAGGAGAGCCGAGAGCGCTCACTGCGTACCTGAATTCCGATTGGACTCCTCAGTCCGATATCCTCGTCTATGGGGATGTCAATGACCTCCTGTATATCATTGCATCGGTTCGCGAATTCGATTTCGGAAGCCTTGAAGAATGGGGGTCCCTCATTGCTGCATTCAAAAAGCTGAGCTCAGATGCGCAGGGCGTGCTTATGCCGAGCGTCAGGCCGGTTCTCGATGAGATCGCTACCCGCGCCGGTGGTTGGGATGATAGTGAGACTCGAGCGAATCTGGCCGAAATTTATGATGCGTTGAACGAGGATGACGAGCAGATCGTCAGGCGATATTTTGATGATCTCGCCATCGGTCGACAGAAGAAGCGCAGCGGAGGATCGAATGGCGATGTCGGCGATGATGGATTGGGTAGAAACAAGCGCATTAAGACCGCGCCCATCAACCCGTCGGAGATGTCTCAGGACATGGCTGATGATGTCGTCGACCAGGTCGACGACGCCGACGACTGGTTTAAGTTCCTGAGTGGTGTCGCCGTTAATATATCCAACAATCCGATCAACCTAGGTGGTGACGACCCCGAGGAGGATCTCGGCCAGGGTGATCTCGAAGGGAATGTAGACCAATCTGGTGATTTGATCGATGAAGCCTTTGATGATATTTAGTAATTTCAAGTGCGATCGGGGACATGATGAGCGAAAGAATGATCATGAACTGGAGGAATCAGCAGGACGGGAAGCTATATCACTTCCCCCCTGCGGGAATGGATCCGACCATCGACCCCCTCGCCAGTATGGCAGTGGGTCCGGACGGGCACTTGATCCTTCTTTTCGAGGCGGACGACCAATCCACAGTGTGGGTCGGTAGCGTGGTCGTCACGGACGATGGGGTTGATATGACGTGGGCCCACGCCGTAAATTAATCGTCTTAGCGCTCAGGTTTGTGTTCGCCAGCGAGGGGCAGGCCGTGGTGATCGACGCGTCGCCGACCGCGTTCCGATCCGACAGCACGGCCTTGAGCATCTGCCGCCTCGGCCCCCGCCGTCAGACGGCAGAACTGGTGGCCCGTAGCTCCCGGACCAGAGCGCGTACGACGGCGGAGCCGGCGAGCTCCGGCGTGGTCACGTAGCCGACACGGCGCGTCGGGCGCTTCGGACCGAGGTCGGTGATCTCGACCGAGTCCGGCGCTCCGACCAGGGAGAGCGCCGGCATGATCGCCATTCCGTGCCCCCCGCCCACGAGCGTGAGCACCGCTCCGTCGTCCTCGGCCTCGATCGTGGCCCCGGGGATCCAGTCCTGCGCACCCCACCAGGCGCGGGTGTACGAGCCGCAGTTCTCGGCCCAGTCCACGAGCGGCAGCGCACGCGGGGCCGGGTGTCCGGCCGGGTACACCAGGGAGTAGCTCTCCTCGAAGAGTCCGTGCACCACCAGCCCCGCCGGCAGCCGGGCTCCGTCCAAGGTGGCGATGGCGAGATCCGCCCGCCCGTCGGCCACCTCGCCGGCCGTGCCGCGCCCGAGTTCGCGGACGATCCGCACCTGCGGTTCGATCCCGGGATGCCGCTCGCGCAGCCGTTGCAGGACCGCAGGCAGCAGGTGCAACGCGCTGCTGCGGAAGGCTGCGATCCGCAGCGGGCCCTCCGGCTCCCGCGCTGCATCGGACCGGACCGATCCCGGCGCCTCGGCGACGAGCACGTCCAGCAGGCGCAGGACGCGGCGTGCATGCGCCACGGCCTGCTCCCCGGCCGCGGTCGGTCTCGCACCGTTGCGACCGCGTTCGAACAGAACCGCGCCGATCTTGCGCTCGCTGCCGCGCACCGAGCGGGACACCGCGGACTGGGTCAGGCCGAGTGTCACGGCCCCGGCCGAGAAACCACCGGCGTCCGCGACCGCCACTAGGATGCGCAGTTCGTGCGGAGCGAGATCGGTGTCGGTCGTGCGGGCCACAGGGTGCTCACCTCGGGGTATGAGTACGGCTCATGGATCGGGGGATCGTATGAGCCCAACCGCCTGCCCGAGGGCACCATTCCCGTCCTACGGTCCCGTCATGACCGAGAACGCGATCACCGTCCATCAGACCGCCCGCCCGCACGGCTTCCCCACCACCGAGGACTTCGCCTTCGTCGAGTCCACGGTCCCCGACCCTGCGATCGGCACCGCACTCGTGGAGAACCTCTACTGGTCCGTCGACCCGTACCACCGCGAGATGATGGACGACGTGCCCGGCGGCTTCGCCCTCCACACCCCGCTCGAAGGCCGCACCCTCGGGCGCGTCGTCGCATCGAGGACGCCGGAGCTGGCCGAGGGCGAGATCGTGTTCCACCGACAGGGCTGGCGCACGCACTCCGTGGTCAGGCCTGAAGAGGCCCGCAGAATCACCCACTTCGACGGGGTCCCCCTGACGGCTCACCTGAGCATTCTCGGCGGCACCGGACTGACTGCCTACGTGGCCCTCACCCGCATCGCCCGGCTCCGCGAGGGCGACGACCTCTTCGTCTCCGCCGCGGCCGGCGGCGTCGGCACGGCCACCGGCCGGTTCGCCCGGTTGCTCGGAGCCGGCCGACTCGTGGGCAGCGCGGGATCGCCGGCCAAGATCGACTACTTGACCCGGGAGGTGGGCTACGACGCGGCGTTCGACTACCACGACGGCCCCGCCGCCGCACTCCTCGCCCAGGCTGCGCCGGACGGCATCGACGTCTTCGTCGACAACGTCGGCGGCGAGCAGCTGGCCGCCGCGGTGGGGGCACTGCGTGAGTTCGGGCGCATCGTCCGGATCGGCACCATCAGCCGTTACAACACCCCGGACGCGCCCCCGCCGCACGTCGACTATTCCGACATCGTGGAGAAGAGCCTCCGCATGGAGGGCTTCCTGGTCAGCAACCACCGCGATCTGCAGGACGAGCTGTACGAGTTCGCGGTCCCGCATCTGCAGAGCGGCCGGCTCACGCCGGACCAGACGGTGGTGGACGGGTTCGAGCACATCGTGGATGCGTTCCTGGGAATGCTGCGCGGAGCGAACACCGGGAAGATCATCGTTCGGCACCGTGCGTAGGCCCGGTCGGCCGTCGCCGCATGCCGCTGTACCGTCAGGGGATGCGGACGGCCTGCCCGCTGACCTTGATGCGGGGGTCCTGTGGGTCGGTGCCCACGGTGAGCAGGCTGGGGCGGCCCATGTCGTGGCCCTGCAGGATCTGGACGGTGCGGCCGGCCCGGGTGGGGCGCACCGTGCGGAGGTATCCGCCGAAGGCCGCGGCCGCGGCTCCGGTCGCGGGGTCTTCCACGACGCCCCCGGGCGGGAAGGGGTTGCGGGCGTGGAAGACGGTGTCGGCCTCGCGGTGGAAGAGGTGCACCGTGGTCCACGCCTGGTTCCGGCACAGGGCGGCCAGGGCATCGAAGTCGTAGTGGAGGCTGGTGAGACGGGAACGGGTGCCGGCGGCGAGGATCAGGTGACGGTTGCCGGCGAAGGCGACGTGCGCCGGGAAGTGCGGATCCAGGTCGGCCGCCGACCAGTTCAGCGCGTCGAGCGCGGCCTGCACGGTTTCGCCGTCTGCGGGCTCGGACCAGGTGGGGACGCTGGTCAGCGTGGCGGTGATGCCGGCGCCGGCAGCGGCGGTGGACACCTGGACGGGACCGGGGTTGGTGAGGAAGGTGACGGTCGTGGGCGACGTGGCCTCGGCCAGGGCGACAGCGGTGGCGATGGTGGCGTGGCCGCAGAAGTCGACTTCGGCGAGGGGGCTGAAGTACCGGATCCGGTGGACGTGTGACGACGAATCCGGATCGTCGACGAAGGCCGTCTCCGAGTGGCCGAGGTCGGCGGCGATGCGCAGCATCTCGGTGTCGGAGAGGTGGTCCGCTCCCAGGACGACTCCGGCCGGGTTTCCGCCGTCAGGCGTGTCAGTGAAGGCGGTGTAGCTGAGGATTTCCATGTCCCCAGCCTGGCCACCCGGCGCTATCGTGTCCAATGATTACGATGCATGATCCTATCGATATCACCGATGGCCTTGGGGGTGCTCGCATGGATACGCGTCTGCTGGAGACGTTCGCGGTACTCGCCCGCACCGGGAACTTCACGGCTGCGGCGGCCGAGCTGCATGTGGCCCAGTCGACGGTGACGGCGCAGGTCAAAGCCTTGGAGAAGATGCTCGGCGTCCGGCTCTTCGACCGGCTCCCCACGGGGGCGGTCCTCACTTCCGCGGGTGCCCGGCTGCTGGAGCGGGCCCGGGCCGTTCTGGACGCCGAGGCACGCTTGCGGTACGAGGCGAAGGACGCATCGGCGGCCGAGGGGACCGTCACCATCGGCGCCAGCGAGTCGCTGTGCGCCTACCGGCTTCCTCTCGCGCTGGCGGCGCTGGGGCGGGAACTGCCGGCGGTTCAGCTGAAGATGATGCCCGTGGTCACTCCGGCCGCGGCCGCGGAGCAGCTCACGGCGGGCCGGATCGATTTGGCCCTCCTGCTCGAGGAGCACGTCGATGTGCCGCAGGTCGAGGCCGTCTCCGTCGGTGACGAGCCTCTCGTCCTGCTCGCGTCGGGGACCCATCCGCGGCTGAGTCCCGGCAGCGCCTGGCCACTTCTGCGGGAGGAGCCGTTCTTCCTGCTGGAGGAAGGCTGCTCCTACAGTGACTCACTGGCCCGCCGCCTGTCGGACGAGCTGACGGCGGCCCCCCGGGTGACACGCTTCGGCAGCATCGAAGCGGTGCGGGCCTGCGTCCGGGCGGGGCTGGGCGTGGCACTGCTCCCGCGGGTCAGCGCGGAGGACGATCTGGCTTCCGGCCGGCTGCTGGTGGTCCGGGACTTCCCGCCGGTGCCGGTACAGCTGTTGCGTCATCGCAGCCGTTGGCTCCCACCCGCCGCCGAGACGGTCATGGCGAGGCTTCGCACCCTGGCCGCCGACTGGGCATGACAGGTGCCGCAGCGGGTGCGGCCGGTACAGCTGTCCCTGCGAGGTTCAATGCGCCCGGGGCAGGTGCTCGGAGGATCCCCAGAACGCGATCCGCATCCGATCGCCGACGCGGTCGATGCGGCTGAGGGACCCGTGGGGGACGTCCAGCTCACCCCGGCCGATCATGGCGAGGAACTCGCGGTCCGGGATGTCCTGCAGGATGTGCCGGAGCAGGAGGATCACCTGGTGGTGGGCGAAGACGACGACCGGACGCCCGTGCGCGAGGCGGTCGAGGTCCGCGAGCCAGGCCCGCAGCCGCAGGATGACGTCGGTCCACGCCTCGCCGCCCGGCGGCCGGTCGTAGAAGCAGGCCAGGGTCCGTGTCGTGGCCTGTCCCGGCTCGGGGAGAACCTGCAGCGCCCGGCCGCCGGACTCGCGCTCGCGCAGCCGCTCGTCGACCACGTATCCGGCCCGTCCGGGACACCCGAGTTCGGCGAGTGCGAGATCGGCGGTCTGCCGTGCCCGCAGGTACGGAGAGACCCAGACCGTGGCGGAGTCGTTCCAGTGCCCGGCCAGCCGTCGTCCGACGGCCACCGCTTGAACCCGTCCCCGTTCGGTCAGAGCCAGCTCGGCGTCGTGGGCATTGGGCCACGGCCGCGGCCCGTCCTCCGGGTCCGTGCCGACGGGCGCGGCAGCATCCGCCTCGCCGTGCCTGACGGCTGTCAGCGACGACCAGCCGACCGGCCGGTGTGACGGACGAAAGGCACGGATCAGTCTCACAACGGGGGCGCGCCGTCCTTCCATCACCATGCGGGCGCCCTTCACCTGCGGGGTGCCCGAACTGTCGGGCGTTGCCAGGCCTGGCAACGGCAGGAGCCGGTAGCACTCCGGACGAGGGTGCCGCGGACGCGCCGACGGGACTCCACCTTCGGCGCTCCGGACGGCCCTGCGCCCGCATTACGCCGACGGCGGCATGCCGCACACCATCACACGAGGTGGCTTCCGCAATCCCCGGAACTCCCGAGCCGGCAAGGGCGGTCGAGAGGTCCTCACCGAGGGGCCGGGAGCCAATTACCAGTCGGTCCCCGTGGACCGAGTCCGTATCAGTGCTCAGCAGCAGCTCGCTCCAGCTGGGCGGTGATACCTTGCCGGTCGATCTGGATCCAGTACTCGACGATCAGGCCGTCCTCGACGCGATAGACCGCGCTGGCCATCTCCGTGAGCTGTGCACCGGTCGGCAGATGGTCGTCGATCGCTCCGACGTGCCTTCCGGCCTGGGTCCAGCGGGCGTAGACCCGATCGCCTTCAGCGATGAGCTCGTCCACTGTCAGCGTGAAATCACCGTATGTTTCGAGCATCTCGCGGACGTGTTCGGTGTACTGCCGAGGTGTACGCTCCACGACGACCGGTGCCTCGGCGGCGATTTGGTGGGCCTGGACCCGGCTGGCCATGAACTGGTCGGCCCGCTCCGGGTGCAGGCCCGACCGCACCTGCAGAAGGAACTGGCGGACGGTGTCTTTGGCATTGGTCATCCGTGAAGTCTTGCATGCCGCTGGTACTGCGTGATCCTGTGTCGCCGGGATCGTCCAGGTGCGCCTTGTGGCTGCCGAGCAGCGCCTGCCCCGTGAGACGCGGCTACCGCGCCGTGCTGTACGACCGTGACGCCCGGGCGCTGCTCACGGCCTGGCCGGCCGCGTTTCCCGCCGGCCGGTGCGCAGTGTGCGGGCACCGTCGCGCAGGGAGGCCGAGGAGGCCGAGAAGGCCCCGAGCGACCCTCAGGTCACCGTGAAGTTGCGGCTGATCCCGGTGAGCGGACTGATGCCACCGGTCCAACCGCTCTTCCAGTCCCCGTAGTGGACGATGCGGTAGGTCCCGGGGACGGCGGTGAGCGGCACGTTCCAGGTGATCTTGGCCTGGGAGTAGGCGATTCCCACGCGTTTCCAGCGGTAGACGGTCTCGAAGGCGTCGTCGTCGGCGACGGTGGTCCACCCGCCGTTGACGAGGAGCTGTATCTCCAGGTAGGTGGTGTTGTGGTGCAGGTTGTTGTTGGGGTGGCCGGTCCAGAAGGTGGCGTAGGTGCTCCGGCCGCGCGCCACGGTCGGCCCGGGCTGCTCGGCGATGTCACCGAAGCGCAGGCCCAGCGGGATGTCGTCGAACAGGATGCCCGGCGTGGTGACGATCTGGTGGCCCGACAGGTCCGGTGGGACCAGAGTGCCGGAGGACGGTACGCCCCGTGCCATCTCGGTCGCCAGCCGGGAGAGTTCCTGCTGGTAGGCGGGCAGGGTCCAGCGGCCGAAGTTGGTCGACGCGCCTTCGTAGTACTGGGCGTCGTACTCCTCGGGTGTCACCAGGTACCCGGAGTACGCGTTCGAGTAGCCGGTCACCAGGACGTCGTCGGGCGAAGTGCCCAGGGCCGTCGCGACGCTGCGGCGCAGGCGCAGGCCTGCGACGATGGTGACCTCGACCGGAACGGCGGCCAGGACGAGCCGGCCGATCCGCAGGATCTGCAGCGGCAGGATCTGCGGGCTCCAGGGGAACGGCTGCTGGGTGCCGGTTGCCAGGAACACGGGTTTGGGTGCCTGACCGGCCCGCAGCTCCGACGAGGCCGGAGCGACGACCGTACCCGCGACCAGCAGCAGCGGGTTCAGCGTGGTGTCACCCGGCCTGACGATGTCGGGCCCGGGCCCGTCCGGTGCCCCGGCCGTGAAAGCCTGTCCCACGGCGGCGGGGAACGTCCGGTGGGTCTGCCCGTCGCCGGTGAAGTCCGGGGACACGGTGATGTTCGAGAAGTCCACGTAGCGCTGCCGGCAGTCCACCGGGCCGCTGAGCGTCTCGGTGGCCCGGTCGAACAGGGCCCGCGCGACATCGAGCTGCCGGGTCCCGATGATGCGGGTGTTCTCGAACTCGTCGTCGGTCGGCCCGTGGTACCCGCCGTCCCGGATGTTGGGCGACATGTCCCCGGCGTTGGTCTGGGCGAAGGCGGCGACGAACCCGGGGGAGGGCGCGAGCGTCGGACTCTCCCAGGTCTGCTCCGCATAACCCTTGTTGTCGGAGCTGATCAGGGTGTTGGTGGGCGTCATGGAGGTGCCGTGGGTGGCGAACCAGCTGATCGCGCCGACCGGCCGGCCCGCCCGTTCCAACCGCAGTACGGTCATCCGCGGATCGATCGCGTCCGGGAACACCGCCCGCTCCGCGGCGGGGTTGCGGTCGAAGGCGACCCTGGCACGGTTGACGCTGGCGGTGGCCAGCTCGCCGGAGGCGATCTTGATCGTGCCGGGGGCGAGCGACGCGTCCGCCTGCTCGATCGCCGCGACGATGCCCGAGACGATGGCCTCGAAGGTCTCCGGCCGGTAGCCCAGGATGGTCAGGTTGTACAGCGCGTAGTGGGAGAAGCCCCCCGGGCCGGCGTGCGTGTGGGTGGCGGTCAGCAGCACGTTCGCATCGGAGTAACGCCGGTCGGGGAACCGCGCGGCCAGCCGGCGGAGCACCTCCTGATGGACCCCCTGCATGATCATTCCGAGGTCCGTGTTCACGAACAGCACCCGCGAACCGTTCGCGTCGGCTATCACGAAAGCCCGGGCCCACTGACGCATCGAGATCCCCGACGTCACCTGGTTCAGACGGGCGTAGCCCATCATCGCGGCCTCGGCCGGTTCACCGGTGATGTCGCTGCGCCCGATCCCGATGCGGTAGCCCTCGGCGGTCCGATCCTGTCCGGTGGCGGCCGCGGCCGTGGGGCCGGGTGACACGACCGCCACGGCGGCGGTCGAGGCGGCGAGCAGGGTGAGGGTGTGCCGGCGGCTGACGAGCCGGCCCGGAGGAAGATCGTCCATGGTGGGGGACTCTCCAGTGAGGGTTAGGGGGTGGGGGAGTTCCGTCGCCGCGAGCCTGCGTGCAATACCGGGGGGCCGGAGCGGCTCGTCGCGCACTTCCCGTCGGTCGTCCGGCGACGGGCCGGGCGGCCCTGGACGACGTTCTCGGGTGGCCACTCGACTCGGCGCCACCCGGCGGGATCGAACGGCCTGCGCACTTCACCATCAGGTGCCGGAGAAAGGGCTCGCATTCGATCATTGCTCGCTCGGCTGACGGGAAAAGGCATGAGCTGGGGGCGTCAGGGGAGCAGGAGCGATGAACAGAAAATCTACTCCGAAGTAATACCTCGTCAAGGGGTTGAACACCGTTGTCGATGACGAGGTTCTGCTTCACACATCCCACCAGCGCATTCGCGCCCCCGGCTCCGAGGAGCCACGTTCTCCGGTGCATACCGCGTGCCTTCGGGGGGCGGGCCCATCAACGGCCAGGGGAGGACGCGGCGGCCCTCGCCGGCATCGCCGGGTACAGTCGAGGTCGTGCGCGTCGATGTCCTCCGCCGGTGACGCATCACCGTCTCCCCGTACCCGGTGCCGAGACCGGTGGGACCGTCCGGGCCGCGGTCGCGCCGGGAAGGCTCTCATGATGCTGCCGACGAAGGTCTCGGTACTGGACCGGGCCCATGCCAGGGAAGGCG
Source organism: Kitasatospora sp. NPDC048540 (assembly GCF_040651175.1). Taxonomy (NCBI): domain Bacteria; kingdom Bacillati; phylum Actinomycetota; class Actinomycetes; order Kitasatosporales; family Streptomycetaceae; genus Kitasatospora; species Kitasatospora sp. NPDC048540. Next base: position 6,629 of record NZ_JBEZIR010000145.1, on the reverse strand, counting down.
TCGACGCGTCGACGACGCTGAACGACACCGTGCGCCTCGCCCGGGAGGCGGAGCGGCTCGGGTACCACCGCTTCTGGCTGGCCGAGCACCACGGCGTTCCCGGCATCCTCGGCTCCGCGCCGACCGTTCTCGCCGCCGCCGTGGCCTCCGTGACCTCGGCCATCCGGGTGGGCACCGGCGGTGTGATGCTTCCCGGTCACCGGCCGATGGTCGTCGCCGAGCAGTTCGGCGTCCTGGACGCGCTCTTCCCTGGCCGGATCGACATGGGTCTGGGACGCTCGCTCGGTTTCACCCCTGCGGTCCGAAGTGCCCTCGGGCAGCGGGAGGAGGAGGTCGACCAGTTCCCGCAGCGACTGGCGGAACTGCTGGGCTGGCTCACCGCCACGCAGACCGCCTACCCGGGGGTCACCTCCTATCCGGTACCAGGGCGACGGGTGGCACCCTTCGTCCTGGCCCTGGACCAGGCCGCCGGGATCGCCTCCGCCGCCGGTCTCCCGCTGGTGATCGGCGGGAACCGCGCCAAGGTGCTCGCCGCGGTCGACACCTACCGTCGCACCTTCCGGCCCTCGTCCTGGCGGCAGGAACCGTACGTCGTGCTCGCGGCCGCCGTCGCCGTCGCCGACACGCGTCGGGCGGCCGAGCGCATGCTCCATGCCGAGGCGTGGTCGATCGCCCGGTCGCGGACCAGCGGTTCCTTCCCGCCGTTGATGCCCAGTGAACGGATCGATCCGGCCAAGATGACCGGCCGTCAGCGTGACTTCTTCGAGCAGGCCTTGCAGGGATTCATCACCGGAACCGACGACGAGGTCGAACACCGGCTCACCGAGGCCGTCACCGACACCGGAGCCGACGAACTCCTCGTCACCACCAATACCCACGACCTCGACGAACGGGCCGACTCCTTCCGGCGCCTCGCCCGCCTCACCGGTCTCGGCCCTGGCCGGTGAGACACAGGTGACACCCCCGGTGGGCGGTACGTGACCGCGCAGCTCGACCAGGCACTCTTCGTGCCCGGCATCTGTGGAAAGCCCCGGGTGCGTCTGCCCGTTCATCGAATGTGACCCGCACGCCCCGGGCGTCGGCCGCGAAGGACGACACGACGTCCACCCGCAATTCCGGCACCCGGGCCGAATCATGAGCCGGTGCGCGAGAAGGGGCACCGGCCTCGGCCGGGGCGGCGGTGGCGGTGGCGAGGGCAGGAACGCCGGCCGAGATCGCCGACACCCTCGGGCACCGGGTCAGCACTCTTCGTGAGCGAAGCCACTACGCCACCTCTGTACGCGTCCCTCACATTGTGATGGCATGTCCACATCAAGCCGTCGGCGGACGCCCAGTCAGGCGATCCGAAGCCGATCGGACCAGGAACGCTCGGAAGGAAAGCCCATGATGCTCCGTATGCTGGCGACGGCCGGCGTTGTCGCCGCGTCGATGTTCGGCTCACCGACCTCCGACATCGACCAGACCCCCCCGCCGGACAAGATCGTCATCGACGTGGCCACCGTCAACGGCTCCGGCTGCCCCGCCGGGACGGCTGCCGTCGCGGTCTCCCCCGACAACACCGCCTTCACCGTCACCTACAGCGACTACCTCGCCCAGGTCGGCGTCGGCTCCAGGCCCACCGATTTCCGGAAGAACTGTCAGCTCAGTCTGGACGTCCACGTCCCGCAGGGCTTCACCTACGCCATCGCCTCCGCCGACTACCGCGGCTTCGCGCACCTGGAGAAGGGCGCCAGCGCGATCCAGCGGGCCAACTACTACTTCCAGGGCTCGTCGCAGACCGTCTACGCCAACCACCCGTTCAAGGGGCCGCTCGACGACAGCTGGCAGTCCACCGACACCGTTGACGTCGCCGCCCTCGTCTGGTCGCCCTGCGGCGAGACCCGGAACTTCAACATCAACACCGAGCTGCGGGTCAGCGGCGGCACCTCGGACACCTCCAAGACCACCAGCTTCATGACCATGGACTCCACCGACGGCGACATCAACACCGTCTACCACCTGGCCTGGAAGACCTGCCCCTGACCCACCCGGCCATCGCACTTCTCCGCGGTGCCGCCGAGGCGCCCCGGCGGCGGCCGGCCGCCGTGGCAGGATGACGGCGGAGCGCACGCCGGCATCGCGGACGAAGGATGGCGGCGGTAGCCCCGCACCGCGGTAGCCCGCGGCACGGGATGCTCACCGCCGGGCCGGCGCTGTTCGTCGAGTCCGCCGTCCGGGCTCGACGCCGACGACCTGTGGATCGAGCGTGACGACTCCACCGGTCCCGGCGGCAGTGGGAACGGGTTCGGCAAGCTCGAATCGCTCTGCGGCGCGCCCCTGGCCGACGGCGCCACCGCACCGGTCGCCACCGGCGCGCCGCAGAGCGACCATGCCGCTCTCGATCGTCGTGACCGGTGCCCCGGCCGACGGTGGTGCGGGGTCGGCCGGCATCTCGCGGGATGCCGTGACCTGTGGGGCGGTCCTCCTCGGCCGGTGTCTGGTCCCCCAGTGGCTGTCGGTGGCCACTGATCCCCCGGTGGCTGTCGGTGGCCACTACACAGGGCGTCACCGGCGGTCCCGGACGGCCTCTGTGATCCCGGTGGCCGTGTGGGTGATGCAGACCGTCACACCGCCTTCCTGTCATGTCATGTCCAGGGCATTAAAGTACCCGGCGTCACGTGTCCCGGCAATGACCGCACGGAAGTGCCCCGCCGGGGGTACCCGGCCGTCGGGCGCGGCGGGCGAGCCGTCCCGTGCGTCCCACTGAGCGTCTCGCACCTCTCTCACGGCTTTCGGCCCGCTCGTGACCTGTGGTCACGGGCGGGCCGAAGTTGCTGATCGGTGCCGTGGCGGTCAGTGCTGCCAGGCGCGGACGTAGTCGACGAGGGTCTTCTCCGTGGTGCCCGCGGCCGGCGGGATCCCCTGGTAGACGAACATGTCGACCAGGATGTTCGCCGAGCACGACTGGGTGGCCGACGCGTGGTAGACGTTCACACCGTCGAGGTAGAAGTCGGTGCCGGTGGGCTCGAGGTCGGCCCCGAAGGTGTGGTAGTCGGCGGAGAGGTCGTCGGTCGTAAGTGTCTTGCTCTGGCGGGGATCGGCCTGCTGTTGCGTCAGGTACAGGTTGTTGTGGTTATCGCTGAAGTACTCGAAGGCGTCCGTCTCACCGTTGCGCACGCAGCCGGTGGCCCCGGGGGCCCCCCAGGTCCACAGGGCGGGCCAGAAACCCTTCTGTGACGGAAGCTTGATGCGCGCCTCGAAGTAGCCGTACCGGAAGGCGTACGACGGCGAGCTGTTGATCATGCAGCTGGACCAGCCGTACTTCTGCCCGCTGGCGCTGGTGATTTGTGGGTTTTCGGACTTGGCGGTGATCGTCAGCGCGCCGTCCTTTACGGCGCAGTTGCCCGGTTGGTCGAACTCCAGCTGTTGGTTCGACAGATTCCCGGTGCCGAGCGGGTTGTTCGATTGGTCGCCTTCTGCCGATGACTTGAAGGACCACTTCGAGGTGTCCACCGAATTGCCGTTGAACTCGTCGTTGAACTTGAGGCTCCAGTTGCCGGTCGGCCCGTTCGGTGACGGGTTCGCCGGAGTGGTCGGCGGCGGGGTCGACGGGGGGTCCGTCGGAGTGGTCGGCGGCGGGGTCCCGGCGCTGGTGGTCGCCTGCACCGCGTTGGACTGGGCGGAAGCATTCCCCGCCTGGTCCGTGGCCTGGACCGTGTAGCTGTGGGTCGTGGAGGCGGCCAGCCCGGAGTCGGTGTAGGAGGTGCCCGAGAAGTTGGAGGCCACGTTGACCCCGTCGCGGAACACGTTGTAGCCCTTCACGCCGACGTTGTCCGTGGAGGCGGTCCAGGACAGCGCGACCGAGCTGCTGGTGACAGTGCCGACCGTCAGGCCCGTAGGAGTGGACGGCGGGGTGGTGTCGCCCGGGCCGACGGGCGTCCTCACCGTATATTTAGTAAAGTTCGTCCAGCTCCCATTGATCTTGTAGGCGCCGAACATTGTGTACGTTCCATCATTGAAATGCTTGGATCCTGAGAAGGTGTAGGATCCGCCCTTGCTGATTGACACATTTGTGGCGTTCGGATAGTCCAAGTTATTGTTGCGCGAGTCGCGGACCGCGACGGTGACTGCCTGCAGTTTCTTGCCGGACGGAGACTTGAGCGTCAGTTTTACATCGGTGTTCGTTCCGGACTGTGTGAAGGATATGGAATCCTGTGCCGGGTCGGCTGTTGCCCCGTATGCGCGCTGCCCTCCCAGGGCGAGCGCGGGGCCGATGACCATGGCCGCGGCCACGGCCAATGGGGCCCATTGTCCGGCGGCGATTTTTCGCATGCATATCATTCAAGGCCTCCGGCCATTCCTCGACCTTCCCGGGACTCGGGTAAGGGTTCCGTGTGACAGACGCAGGAATCCGGGAGGGCATGCGTATTGCCGGCGGCAGAATTGCCGCCGCTCGTACCCGCCGGAGTTTTCACCATCGCCGCTCGCCGCACTGATCTCCAGGGGGTCTCAGGCCAGCTCGTGACTGCGGTTTCCAGCCCGATCTGCTGCCCTCCCGCGCACTTCTCGGCGGGCTGCTCCGGCCTGTGATCGAACCGGGCGGAGCGGCCCCCGACATCGGAGGCCGCCCCGTCCCGGGCAGCGGCCTCTACCACCCGCAGCGCCCGGGACGCCACCGATCTTCACCGGTGTGACCGGTTCAACTCACGCACCCCGAGCGTCGCCTGACGCGGAATCGGTATGTGCGCAAAACCACCCCACGGAGCGCAACCGAGCGCCATCATGATGTGATCAAGGACTACCCGGGAGGAATGCCGATGGATGCCGCCTTGTCGAAGCACCGCAGGATCAAGGGCCCGGAGCGGGAACGGCTCGCGGGCGAGCTGCAGACCGCCTACTACGGCGGGGCCTCGATACGGGATCTGGCCGAGGAGACCGGCCGCTCGTACGGATTCGTCAACCGCATCCTCAGGGATGCCGGGACCAGGCTGCGCCCCCGCGGTGGCGGCCGTGTCGCCCGCACGTCCGACCGCATCTGACCTCGAGGAGGAGCAAGCATGAGTCTGCCCGTCCTGACCACGGAACAACGTCACGCCGCCCTCGCCAAAGCGATGTTGGCCCGTGCCGAGCGTGCCGCACTGCTCGTTTCCATGAAGTCCGGCGAGGTCGGCCTGGCTGCGGTGTTCGAACGCGACGACGAGATCACCAAGCGACTACAGGTCGTCCGCCTCCTGCGGGCCCTGCCGGGTGTCGGCGTCGCCAAGGCGCAGGCCGTGATGGAGGAGATCGGCATCGCCGCCTCCCGCCGGGTCCGCGGACTCGGCCCCAACCAGCGCTCCGCCCTCCTTGAGCGCTTCGGCGCCGCCGTAGCTGCCGCGCCGCCCATCGTCGTCGACGACCGGGCCGACGATGACCGGCGCGACGAGGGCCCTGGAGCGAACGCCGGTCACCGGTCCGAATGACGCGACCACCCGGAACGCGGGCCGCGCGGTGACGGTCCGGGCCCTCGTCCGGACCCGGCATGGCCCCGCGGTCGGACGGGTAGACCGATAAGAAGCGGCCCGGCCGGCACTCCCCCCACGGAGTACACAGCCGGGCCCCGGCAAGGCACCAGGGCCGCCCCCGACGCTCCCCCCACGGAGCGCGGAGGCGGCCTACCCCTTTGGCCTGCCACGGAAACTCAGCGTACATGTCAGAGATACGTGCCGCTACCACGCCCGACCGGACGTTCGGTCATGGGCGGAGGGCGTGCGGTCCTCCCTCGATTCCGGCGAGGACCTCGATCACCACCGCCCTCCGCGGCACCCACTGCCTTCCCCGACTTCTGCCCTGACGACCCTGCTGCCGACGGCACCGGGCCGCCTAGCGTCGGAGCATCATCGGGACCAGGGCGCGGAGCAGCATGACACGGGATCACAGGCGGACCGTCCTGATGCACCGTGCTCGCCGGCCGATGCCGGAGGCAACGGCGGTCCCCTACGGCGAAGAGCGCGACCGCAGTGCGTCCGACACCGTGCGCGCGGCAGCCTGCTACGCCGTGGACGGCGTGCGGAGGTGTACGGATGGATGACCGGCGACGGCCCGGTGCCGAGGAACCGGTAAGGGTGCAGCACCCGCTGGCACGGGTGGCTCTCGCCGTGGCCGGCGGCCTGCTGGTCGTGCTGGGGGTCGTTCTGCTCGTGCTGCCCGGGCCCGGGCTGCTGCTGGTACTCGCGGGTCTGATCCTGCTCTCCCGGGCGGTGCCCGCCGTGGCCCGGTTCGTCGAGCCGGTGCGGGTACGGGCGATGAGCGGAGCCGAGGCGAGCGTCGCATCTCGGTGGCGGATCCTCGGCTCGGCGCTCGCAGGTCTCGGCCTGATCGGTGCCGGGGTGGCGTGGGGCCTGGTGTCCGCCCTGCCGTTCTCCAGCTGGAGCACCGGAGGCGGCTTGATCGTCTCCGGCATCGTCCTGCTCGTTCTTCTCCACTGGAGCCATCGGCGCGTGAACTCGACCCGCCAGTAGGTTTCCGCGCACGGGCGGTGATCCGTGTCCCAGCGCCCGGTCAGTGCTCGGGATGCTCCAGCATCTCGGTCACCAGTGCGGCGATCGGCGAACGCTCGGAGCGGGTCAGCGTGATGTGGGCGAACAGCGGGTGCCCCTTCAGCTTCTCCA
>NZ_JBEZIR010000144.1:0-21395 GCF_040651175.1 Kitasatospora sp. NPDC048540 | reverse complement strand
CCGTGGTTGCGGCACTCCTCGGCGACCTTGAGGGTCTGGGCGATTCCGCCGGTGAACAGCGCTCCCGCCGGCCCCTGTGCTGCCCCGGCCCGCCGACGGGCCGGGGAGTTCAGGAAGTTCAGGCGGGAGTGCAGCACTGCGCGGGCGCCGCTGGGCGTAGACCTTTGGGGTGCGCCGACCGCACCGTCGTGCGGCGGCAGAGCTGGAACCCGTGGACTCGGACCCCCGAGATGCGGGGGGACTAGGGAGGAAGTACATGAGCGTCACGCTCGCCAAGGGCGGCAACGTCTCGCTGACCAAGGCCGCGCCGAACCTGACCCAGGTGCAGATCGGCCTCGGCTGGGACGCCCGCTCGACCACCGGGGCGTCGTTCGACCTCGACGCGAGTGCGCTGCTCTGCTCCGGCGGCAAGGTGCTGGGCGACGAGTACTTCGTCTTCTACAACAACCTCAAGAGCCCCGAGGGCTCGGTCGAGCACCAGGGCGACAACCTGACCGGCGACGGGGACGGCGACGACGAGGTGGTCCAGGTCCACCTCGACCTGGTGCCGGCCCAGGTCGACAAGGTGGTCTTCGCCGTGTCCATCTACGACGCCGAGCCGCGGATGCAGAGCTTCGGCCAGGTCGGCAACGCCTACATCCGGGTGGTCGACCAGGCCGACGGCTCCGAGATCGCCCGCTACGACCTGAGCGAGGACGCCTCCACCGAGACCGCGATGATCTTCGGTGAGCTCTACCGCTACCAGGGCGAGTGGAAGTTCCGTGCGGTGGGCCAGGGGTACGCCTCCGGCCTGCGCGGGATCGTCCAGGACTTCGGCGTCAACGTAACGTAATGCCCGGTTCGAGCAGCCGTACCCGGCCTGGAACCACTGAAATCGAAAGGTAACTGACCCCGTGTTCCTCCGCACATTCGGATGGTCCTTCGCCATCACGATCGCCGGTCTGATCGCAGCCGGCCTGATCTGGGGGGCCGAAGGATTCGGCGTGGTGCTGATCCTCTCGGTCCTCGAGATCTCCCTCTCGTTCGACAACGCGGTCGTCAACGCCACGGTCCTGAAGCGGATGAACCCCTTCTGGCAGAAGATCTTCCTCACCGTCGGCGTGCTGATCGCCGTCTTCGGCATGCGGCTGATCTTCCCGCTGCTGGTGGTCGGCCTGACGGCCCACCTCAGCCCGGGCACCGTGATCGAGCTGGCGCTGGACTCCTCCAAGACGTACGAGGGCCTCACCTACGCCCAGTACCTGGAGGCCGCCAACCCGGCCATCGCGGCCTTCGGCGGCATCTTCCTGCTGATGATCTTCCTCGACTTCATCTTCGAGGAGAAGGACTTCAACTGGCTGCGCTGGCTGGAGAAGCCGCTGGAGAAGATCGGCAAGCTGGACGCCCTCTCCTCGGTGATCGCGCTGGTCGTCCTCGCCCTGTCCTCCCGGCTGTTCGCCGCCGAGCACGCCGAGACCGTCCTGCTGGCCGGCCTGATGGGCCTTGCCACCTACCTCGCCGTGAACGGCCTCTCCGGGGTCTTCGAGTCCGGCCTGGAGGCGCAGGAGGAGGCCGAGGAGGAGGCCGAGAAGACCGGTAAGTCGATCGTCCAGGTCGGCGGCAAGGCCGCGTTCTTCCTCTTCCTGTACCTGGAGGTGCTCGACGCCTCGTTCTCCTTCGACGGCGTGGTCGGCGCGTTCGCCATCTCCCAGGACATCTTCATGATCACGCTGGGCCTCGGCATCGGCGCGATGTACATCCGCTCGCTCACCGTCTTCCTGGTCCGCAAGGGCACCCTGGACGACTACGTGTACCTGGAGCACGGCGCGCACTACGCGATCGGCGCGCTGGCGGTCATCCTGCTGGTCGGCATCGAGTACCACATCCCGGAGATCGTCACCGGCCTGATCGGCGTCGCGTTCATCGGTGCGGCGCTGCTCTCCTCGATCGTCCGCAACAAGCGCGAACAGACGCTGGAGGAGAGTCCGGTCGCCTGACCGGTCCTCCCCCGCAACGCCGAAGGGGTCCCCCGCACCGAGTGCGGGGGACCCCTTCGCCGTGCCTGCCCGGCGGTCAGCCGAGCTGCTGCTCGATGGCGCGCAGCTTGCGCTCCAGCGAGTCGAGCTTGGGCATCGACAGCGTGTCGTCGTCGGCGGTCAGGTCGACCGAGCCGTACGAGGAGGAGCCGTACGAGGAGGACGAACCGAACGAGGGCGAGGAGCTCAGGTACGGGTCCGAGGCGTACGGGTCACCGGCGGCCGGGGCCGACGGCGCCGAGGAGGAGGAGCCCACGGCGGCGCGGGGCCGGCGGCCGGCCGACAGTGCGGCGGGTTCGAGCGAGGAGGGACCGCTGGGGTCGGCGGACTCCTCGGCTAGAGCAGGCTCCGTAGCGGGCTGGCCGTCGCCGCCGACCGGCAGGGCCGGCACCTGGCGGCCGCCGCGGGCCCGGGCCAGCATGCCGCCCTGGCGGGCGATCGCCTTCAGCTCGGCCCGCTCGCGGCGGTCGGCGCTGCGGGCCCGCACCTTGGCGTCCAGCTTGGCCTGGCGCTCCTCGCGGACCTCCTCGACCGCCTCGTCGAGGCTGCGGACGTTCTCCAGCAGCATCAGCGACCAGGCCGCGTAGGTCTCGCGGGGGGCGCGCAGCCAGCGCACGATCCGGATCTGCGGCAGCGGGCGGGGGATCAGGCCCTGCTCGCGCAGGGCGGCCCGGCGGGTCTGCTTGAGCGCGCGGTCGAACAGCACGGCGGCCGAGATCGACATGCCGGCGAAGAACTGCGGGGCGCCGTCGTGCATGCCGCCGCGCGGCGCGTGCACCCAGTTGAACCAGGCCGAGGCGACCGCGAACAGCCAGACCAGCAGGCGGGAGCCGAGCGCGGCGTCACCGTGGCTGGCCTCGCGAACGGCGAGCACCGAGCAGAACATCGCGGCGCCGTCCAGTCCGAACGGGACCAGGTACTCCCAGCCGCCGGAGAGGTTCAGGTTCTGCTGGCCGAAACCGACCAGACCGTGGAAGGAGAGCGCCGCGGCCACGCCGGCGCAGCAGAAGAGCAGCACGTACGAGGCGCCGCCGTAGACGGCCTCCTTGCGGCGGCGGCGCTCCTCGCTGCGTTCCCAGGAGTCGGCGCTCTCGTCGGCGCCGTTGTTCTTGAAGCGCAGGAAGGCCACCAGGATGGCGGTGAACAGCAGGGCTGCGCCGCCGACGACGGCCCAGACCAGCTGTATGGAGGAGAGGTTCATCGCGGGGAGGGCCTCGGCTTTCCGCAGGGACGAAGAAGAGCTTCGCGGTCGGGCACAGGGGCCGGATCCCGCCGGGGGGAGGCGGGTCTGACGGTACGTCGCGGACGCCGGGGACGTGGCGGGCGGGACACCTGTGCGGAGAGACGATATCGCGTCCGGGGGTGCGGCATGTTACGGGAGTGGGGATCCTTCGGCCAGCAGCGGAACGCGGACCGGCTGACGTTGACTCACCGGCACCCGTTGGGTATGGCCCTGATGGCGCGGTACGGGCACGATGGGAGGGCCGGCTGCGGGATCATGGGCCCGGTCGGATCGGACTGGCTCTGGGGGAGGACGCGATGGTCTCGGTGTGGGAGTTCCTGAAGGGCGATCGGAACAGTGTGGACTCCGGCGGCCAGTTCAAGATCACGCTGACCAAGTCCCGCCCGCAGCACGCGATCACCGGCTCGGCCGCCACCACCGGCTACCTGTACGTCAACCTGCACTGGGCGGCCCGGACCGCCGACGGCCCGGGCGGCGGCTCCTCGCTGCGCCGGCTGTTCGACCCGCGGATCCTGCGGCCGATGGCGCCGGACTCCTTCAACCGGCCGCAGCTGAACGTCGACCTCGACCTCGCCTGCCTGTACGAGCTGGCCGACGGCACCCGGGGCGTGGTGCAGCCGCTCGGCCAGCTCTTCGGCGACCTGAACCGGCCGCCCTACATCAAGCTGAGCGGCGACGACGTCTACGGTGCGCCGTCCGGCGAGACGATGTACATCAACCTGGAGAAGAAGGACCAGTTCAAGCGCTTACTGATCTTCGTCTACATCTACGACGACACCCCGGCCTTCGACCGCACCCACGCCACCGTGACCATCGTGCCGCAGAGCGGCCCCCGGCTGGAGATCAAGCTGGACGAACGGGCCCCGGCGGCCCGCTCCTGCGCGGTGGTGCTGATCGAGAACTCCGGGGACGGCCAGCTCACCGTCCGCCGGGAGGTGCGGTACGTGCACGGCTTCCAGTCCGACCTGGACCGGCTCTACGGCTTCGGCATGCAGTGGCAGCGCGGCTACAAGAGCGGACCGAGCGCCCCCGGCAGCAGCTGAGGCCCCCGGTCAGCGCGGCTGGAACTGCGGGCCCTGCGGCGGCAGTACGAAGCCGCCGGGCTGCTGCGGGCGGGCCGGCGGTGCGGGCGGCTGCTGCGGGGGAGCGACCTGCTGCTGCGGGTGGCCGTACCCGGTCGGCGGCTGCTGCGGCGGGTAGCCGTAGCCCGTCGGGTGCGGCTGCTGCGGGGGGTAGCCGTACCCCGGGTAGCCGGCCGGCTGGGGCTGCGGCGGCTGCTGGGGCGGGTAGCCGTAGCCGGCCGGGGGCGTGCTCGGCGGCGGCGGGACCGGCGCGGACACGGGGCCGGGCGGCGGCGGGGTGAGCGGGGCCGCCGGGGTGGCCGGGGCGAGGGTGTAGGTGTCCGGCTCCTCGACCGGCGGCGAGGTGTGCTGGTCCTCGGGCAGGCGCTGCAGCTGGGCGCCGCCGGTGGAGTCCGGGCCGCCGGGGGCGCCGTCGGCGTCGTCCTCGACCGCGATGCCGTAGTCGGTGGCCAGACCGCCGAGACCGCTGGTGTAGCCCTGCCCGACGGCGCGGAACTTCCAGCCGCCGTCGCGCCGGTACAGCTCGGCCGCCACCAGCGCGGTGACCTCGCCGGTGTCGGTCACCGCGAACCGGGCCAGCGGATCGGCGCCCTCGGGCGCCGCCGCGTCGTGGAGCAGCACCCGCAGGCCGGGCACGGCACGGAAGGAACCGCCCTCGGCGGAGCCCGCCAGCACCACCCGGTCGACCTCGGCCGGCAGCTTGGCGAGGTCCACCTCGATGGCGTCCCAGACCTCGGAACCGGAGTCCGAGCCCTGCTTGGGCAGGTGGCGCACCAGGCCGGACGGGTGCCGGGGCTGGTTGTAGAAGACGAAGTCGGCGTCCGACCGGACCTTGCCGCCCGCGCCCAGGAGCAGCGCGGAGGCGTCCACGTCGGGGGTGCCGGGCGAGTCCGTCCAGCGCAGCACGGCGCGGACCGCGGCGGCCGTCAGCGGGATGTTGGCGCCCTTCGCCATCTCATGCGTCATAGCGCACCATCCTGCCCGTTCGCGACCGGTTCGGACAACGCGCCTCCCCTGCCGGCCGCGGCGGGGACGGGCCCGCGGGCGGCCGTGGGGAGGACCGCGGGCGCGCGTTGTGTGAAGCGGATGGCAACCTTCCGAGAATTCGATGTTTCAAGGCTCCGGATGGCCGAATCTGTCCGTACGATAAGCCGCCAACGGCTCTGGCCTCCCGCCCTTCCCCGAACGCCCCACGCGGCTGCGCACGGATCACGGGCTGCGGTGGAACCCCGGCGAACCATTCGCCCGGCTCATCCGTCCAACTGTTGAGGCGTCACCGGCCCCGCCCCCCGGCGGGTCGCATCCAAACCCAGGGGAGGGCACTTTGCGCCACTTCGGACACCTCGCGGAGGACGTCCGCGGCCGGCTCTTCCTGCGCCAGCCGGCCGTCTTCGACCGGACCGCCGACGCCGCGGTGCTCGCCACCGCCCTCGGTGCCACCCTCTACAGCCCCGCCACCCGGCCCACCCTCGCCGCGGACATCCGCAAGCAGGCCGGCCGAGGCGTGGTCTCCATGGTGCTCTGCCTGGAGGACGCGATAGCCGACCACGAGGTCCCCGCCGCCGAGGCCAACCTGGTGGCACAGCTCGCCGAGCTGGCCGAGGACCCCGGGCAGGAGCTCCCGCTGCTGTTCGTCCGGGTCCGCGCCGCCGCCCAGATCACCGACCTGACCGCCCGGCTCGGCGCCGCGGCCGCCCTGCTCACCGGCTTCGTGGTGCCGAAGTTCACCCAGGAGAGCGGCGCCGCCTTCCTGGAGGCCCTCACCGAGGCCGAGGCCGCCTGCGGACGGCGGCTGTTCGCCATGCCCGTCCTGGAGTCCCCGGAACTCGCCCACCTGGAGAGCCGCCGCGACACCCTGTTCGGCGTCGCCCGCCTGCTGGAGAAGTACCGCGAGCGGATCCTCGCCGTCCGCCTCGGCGTGACCGACCTGTGCTCCGCCTACGGGCTGCGCCGCTCCCCGGACCTGACCGCCTACGACGTCGCCCTGGTGGCCGGCGTGATCGGCGACGTGGTCAACGTCCTCGGCCGGGCCGACGGCAGCGGCTTCACCGTCACCGGCCCGGTCTGGGAGTACTTCCCGGTCCAGGAGCGGATCTTCAAGCCGCAACTGCGCCGCACCCCCTTCGCCGAGGCGCACCCGCCCGCGGAGGGCCTGCGCCAGCAGATCATCGAGCACGACCTGGACGGCCTGATCCGCGAGATCGAGCTCGACCGGGCCAACGGCCTGCTCGGCAAGACCTGCATCCACCCCAGCCACGTCCCCGCCGTGCACGCACTGTCCGTGGTCACCCACGAGGAGTACTCGGACGCCCAGGACATCCTCCAGCAGAGCCTCGGCGGCGGCGGGGTGCTGCGCTCGGCGTACACCAACAAGATGAACGAGGCCAAGCCGCACCGCGCCTGGGCCGAGCGGGTGCTGCTGCGGGCCGAGGTCTTCGGCGTCGCCCGCGAGGAGGTCAGCTTCGCCGAGCTGCTCAGCGCCTGCCTGTGCCCCTGAGCAGGGCCGGAGCACGTACCCTCGCCCGAGCGGCACCACCCGAAAGCAGGAGTCTTGACAGCACAGCACGCACCGCCGGCGCCCTGGACCGGCCAGTGGGTCACCGACCGGCTGGATCTGCGGCTCACCGGCTCCCCCGAGCTGCCCGCCCTGATCGGCCTCGCCCTGCGGAAGAACCCCCGCCGGGCCCACCTGCTGGTCTCCGGGGTGCTCGGCAAGCACGTCCCGCAGCGCCCCGCCGTGGTGCACGGCGCCGGCCTGGAGCTCGGCCGCCGGGTCCGCGAGCTGCTCGGCCCCGAGGCCGCCGCCCGGGCCGTGGTGCTCGGCTACGCGGAGACCGCCACCGCGCTCGGCCACAGCGTCGCCGACGGCCTGGACGCGCCCTACCTGCACTCCACCCGCCGGCCGGTGGCCGGGGTGGCGGCGGTCGGCGGCTTCGAGGAGGAGCACTCGCACGCCACCTCCCACCTGCTGCTGCCCGAGGACCCGCGGCTGCTGGCCGGGGACGGGCCGCTGGTCCTGGTCGACGACGAGTTCTCCACCGGCAACACGGTGCTCAACACCGTCCGCGCCCTGCACGCCACCCACCCCCGCAGCCACTACGTGGTGGTCGCCCTGGTGGACCTGCGCACCGGGGCGGACCGGACGCGGCTGGCCGAGGCCGCCGCCGAGCTCGGCGCCCGGCTCGACCTGGTCGCCACCGCCGACGGCGGGGTCGAACTGCCGCCGGACGCCCTGGCCCGGGCGCAGGCCCTGATCGAGGCGGCCGCCCCCGAGGCGCCGCTGCCGGCCGGGGAGCCCGCCCCGCTGGCGCGGGTCGAGCTGGGCTGGCCGGCCGGCCTGCCCGACGGCGGACGGCACGGCTTCACCCGGGACCACCGGGCCCGGCTGGAACAGGCGCTGCCGGCCTTCGCCGCCGAGCTGGCCGGGCACGTCACCGGCGAGAGCGTCCTGGTGCTCGGCTTCGAGGAGCTGATGTACGCGCCGCTGCGCCTCGCCGGGGCGCTGGCCGAACGGCTCGGGGAGCACCGGGTGCGGTTCTCCACCACCACCCGCTCCCCGGTGCTGGCCGTGGACGACCCGGGCTACGCGATCCGCACCCGGCTGGCCTTCCCGGCCCACGACGACCCGGCCGACGGGCCGGGCGAGCGCTACGCCTACAACGTCGCCCCCGGCGACGACGTCTCCCGCCGCTTCGACAGCGTGGTCCTGGTGGTGGACGACCCGGCCGACACCCCCGCCCTGGCCCAGGGCGAACGGGCCCTGCTGCAGCAGTTGCGGCAGGTCACCGACCAGGTGGTGCTGGCCGTTCTCCCCTCGTACCGCCCATCGACACCCCGCTGACGTCTCGCTGCACCACCATGCAAGCTGAGCACCCCCACCGAAGGCCGGCATGATCACCGACACCAATCCGACCACCTCGCCGCCGCTGTACGGACCGGCGTTCTCCTCCTACCCGGCGCAGGACGTCACCTGGCTGCTCAAGGACCTCTCCGGGGTGGCGCTGGAGGCCCCGACCGAGGAGCGCGAGGAGGCCGTCCAGTCGGGCGGCGCCCACTACGCCGAGTCGCTGCCGGTCGAGTACCAGCCCAGCCCCGAGTACCAGGAGCTGTTCCAGCAGGCGCTGACCGCCTCGGCCGAGCGGATCGCGCTGGCCGTCGGCACCGTCGCCGAGACGCTGCTGCGTGAGCGCGGCCGGGGCCTGGTGCTGGCCTCGCTGGCCCGGGCCGGCACCCCGGTCGGCATCCTGATCCGCCGCTGGCTCGGCTTCGCCCACGGTCTGGACGTCCCGCACTACACCGTCTCGATCGTCCGCGGGCGCGGTATCGACCAGGTCGCGCTGCGGTACCTGGCCGGCCACCACCACGCCGGGGACGTGGTCTTCGTCGACGGCTGGACCGGCAAGGGCGCGATCACCAGGGAGCTGGCCGCCGCGCTGGACGGCACCGGCTTCGACCCCGACCTCGCGGTGCTCGCCGACCCCGGCGGCTGCGTGCGCACCTACGGCACCCGGGACGACTTCCTGATCCCGTCGGCCTGCCTCAACTCCACCGTCTCCGGCCTGATCTCGCGGACCGTGCTGCGGGACGACCTGATCGGCCCGGACGAGTTCCACGGCGCCAAGTTCTACCGCGAGCTCGGCGGCGCCGACGTCTCGCAGGCCTTCGTCGCCGCCGTGGTGGACCGCTTCGAGAGCGTCCGCGAGGCCGCCGAGGCCGCGGCCGGGCGCCTCGCCGCCGAGGACCGCGCCCCCACCTGGGAGGGCTGGGTCGCGGTCGAGCGGATCAGTGCCGAGTACGGCATCGACAACGTCAACCTGGTCAAGCCCGGTGTCGGCGAGACCACCCGGGTGATGCTCCGCCGGGTGCCGTGGCGGGTGCTGGCCCGCCGCGGCGCCGGCACCGACCTGGACCACGTCCGGCTGCTGGCAGAGCAGCGCGGCGTACCCGTGGAGGAGGTGGACGGGCTGCCGTACTCCTGCGTGGGCCTGATCCATCCCCGCTACACCCGGGGCGCCGTCGGCGCCGACGGGACGGCAGTGCGAGCGGAGGACAACTGATGGACAGCCGGTTCCTGGTGGCGAGCGACCTCGACCGCACCCTGATCTACTCCAACCGGGCACTGGCCCTGGAGATGCCCGACCGGCTGGCCCCGCGGCTGCTGGCGGTCGAGGTGCACGACGGACGGGCGCTGTCCTTCATGACCGAGGAGGCGGCCGAGCTGCTGGTCGAGCTGACCGCGCTGGCCACCTTCGTCCCCGCCACCACCCGGACCCGCGCCCAGTACGAGCGGGTCCACCTGCCCGGGCCGGTCCCCGACTGGATCCCGAAGTACGCGATCTGCGCCAACGGCGGGCACCTGCTGGTCGACGGGGTGCCGGACCAGGACTGGCAGACCGAAGTGCGGGGCCGGCTGGCCGCCTCCTGCGCCCCGCTCGCCGAGGTGGTCGAGCACCTGGCGATCACCGCCGACCCGGAGTGGACCCACAAGCGGCGGGTGGCCGAGGACCTGTTCGCCTACCTGGTGGTCGAGCGCGCCGACCTGCCGGAGGGCTGGCTCGCCGAGCTGACCGGCTGGTCCGAGGAGCGCGGCTGGAACATCTCGCTGCAGGGCCGCAAGGTGTACGCGGTGCCGTCGCCGCTGAGCAAGAGCGCCGCGCTGGCCGAGGTCGAGCGCCGGACCGGCGCCGCCACCGTGCTGTCCGCCGGCGACTCGCTGCTCGACGCGGACCTGCTGCTCGCCGCCGACCACGGCTGGCGGCCCGGCCACGGCGAGCTGGCCGAGGCCGGCTGGACGGCGCCCGGGGTCACCGCGCTGGAACGGATCGGGGTCTCGGCGGGCGAGGAGATCGTCCGGCGGATGCTGGCCCGGGTCCGGGCCGGGGCCTCCGTCCAGGTCTGACGGCCGGGGCATCCGTCCAGGTCTGACGGCCGGGCGCGGAGGGCGCCCCCGGTCTCAGGTGCGGGGCCGGCGGTGGCCGCCGCGCAGGACCAGCGCGGGCGTGCCCTCGTCGTACGCCCCGCAGGCGGTGGCCGACCACGGGGACCACTGCTGCGGAACGGCGTAGTACGGCACCAGCACCGGCGGCCCGCCCCGGCGGCCCGTCCTGGCCGCGGGCAGCAGCGCGGGCAGCACGTCCGGGCTCTGTCCGGCCAGGATGGCGTTGCGGCAGGACGCGCAGGCCGGGCGCCGGTCCGCGGCGGCCTCCCGGGCGCCGACCGTGGGTCGGCGGCGGGACTTGCGGGACACCGCCTTGCCGCCGCCGGCCGCGGGCACGGCGGCCGGGCCGTGCAGCGGGTTGTAGAAGCAGCGCACGGCGAACGGCCGGGGCCGCCCGCCCGCGTGCACGGTGTGCGCGGCGGCCAGCCGTTCGACGGCCTGCTCGGCCAGCACCACGGCGGCCGTCAGATCGGGCAGGTCGGTGCCGTCCGGCAGCCCGGCGGCCTCGTCGAGGAGCCGCCCGGCGGCTTCGTACGCCTCCAGCGCCCACAGGTAGTCACGGCGTGCCGCGGTCTCGCCGGGCGGCAGGCGCAGCTCCGCGGCCCGGAAGAGGTCCCCCGCCGCGGCGACCCGCTCGGCGGCGATGGCGGACAGCCGGTCGCGCAGCACCTGCCACTCGCGCAGGACGAGTTCCCCGGCCTCCTTCGACTCGCGGCGGCCGGGCGGCCGCGGGCCCTGCTCCGCGGGCCGGAGCAGGCCGAGGAACCACCAGCGTCGGAACACCTGAACACCCCCGATGAACGGCTCTCGCTCGGTCAGCCGCAGCAGCCTCCGCCGCAGCAGCCCCCGCCGCCGCCTGACGAGGGGGCGGGGGCCGCCTGGGCCGAGGCGGCGGAACCGCCGGTGACGGCGACCGTGGAGAGCAGCTTCACCGTATCGGCGTGGCCCTGCGGGCAGACGGCCGGGTCGTTGGCCTGCGCCATGGCACGGCGGAGTTCGAACGTGGCTCCGCAGGAGCGGCAGCGGAAGTCGTAGCGAGGCATGAGGGCAGCGTACCGACGTTCGGCCACCCCGAACCCCATGGCGCACACGGCCGACGCGAAGGACCGGGGCGGCCCGCCCGCCCGGGCACCCCTGCACGGGCACCCCTGCATGGGGCACCCCCTAGGGGCGCGAGGAACTGCGCGAAATCGGAAGCTTCGGTGCCGCACCTCCCGCCTCGCGCAGTTCCTCGCGCCCCTGGGGGTTACCCGGCTCAGGTTCGAGGTTGCGCCCCTGGGGTTGCCCGGCTCGGGGTTCGCGGTCAGGTGGTGGCGGGCTTGCGGCGGACGTAGATCTGCTTGCGTACGCGGGCCACCACCGTGCCGTCGGCCGCCAGGACCTCGGTGTCGAACCACACCAGCGCCTTCTTGCCCTCCGCGGTCAGTTCGCGGATCTCGGCCAGCCGGTCGTCGGTGAGGTGGAAGTCGGCGAAGATGTCCCCCCGGCCCGGCGAGACGAACTCGATCTCGGCGGCGCTGTCCCAGACCAGGTAGCCGGGCCCGAGGTTCTGCATCACCAGCAGCATCCAGAACGGGTCGGTCATCGAGAAGATCGAGCCGCCGAAGTGGGTGCCCACGTAGTTGCGGTTCAGGCGCCCGAGGCGCAGCCGGACCCGGGCCGTCCGGAAGTCCGGGTCGAGCCGGATGACCCGGATGCCGGCGAACAGGTAGGGCGGCCAGATGGTGAGCACGCGCCGGAAGGTGGACGCGGAGAGCTGTCTCTTTCGTGCCATGCGGTCACTCTAGCAAGCAAGTTACTCGCCGGTAGGGTGAGTCCGGTCCGGTGCCACCGGGCACCGGTCAGTGGCTGCCCCGGATCATCGCGACCACCTCGGCCGCCGTCCGGCGCACCCCCTCGAGCTCGGTCAGGAAGTGCCAGTAGTCCGGGTGCCGGCCCGCCTCCTCCAGCTGGGCCACCGCCCGGTCCAGCCGGCCGACCGCCGCGTCGAGCGGCGCCGCGTGCCGCGGGTCCGGCGTCTGGCGCCCCGACATCGCCAGCCGCTGCGCGTCCCGCAGCGCGAACCGGGCCCGGTCGATCTCCCGCTGCGGATCGTGCTCCACCTCGGTCAGCTGCCGCAGCCGGTCGGTCACCGCGGCCACCGAGCCCTCCGCGGTGTCCAGCAGCGCCCGGACCGTACCGATCGCCGCCGTCGCGTCCGGCCAGCGCTGCTCGTCGCGAGCCCGCACCGCCTCGGCCAGCTTCGCCTGCGCCGTCCGCACCGCCTCCGGGATCTGCGCCGGTACGTGCTGCAGGTCCTGCCAGCAGGCCACCGCGTACCGGCGGCGCAGCTCGCTCAGGGCCGGCTCCACCGTCGCCGAACGGGTCTCGAGGGCCTGGATCCTGGTCCGCAGACTGCCCACCCGGCGGTCGATCTCCCGTGCCCGCTCGGGCAGTTGCCCGGCCTCGTCGCGGACCGCGTCGGCGCGCCGCCGGACGTCCTCGGCCCGGCGCAGGGTGTCCTGCACGCCGTGCCGGCCCGCGCCTTCGTTCAGCCGGGTCAGCTCCGGGGCCAGCTCGGCCAGCCGGGCCGCCAGGTCGTCCGCCCGCATCCCGGCGTCACGGACCGACTCCAGCGCCGTGGTCGCCCCCAGCAGCGACCGCTTGGCCTGCTCGACCGCCGGGGTCACCTTCATCAGCTGGGCCTCGGCGCGGTCCACCAGCGGCTGCAGCCGGCCCAGGAAGCCGGTCAGCTCGCCCCGGGCGGCGTCGAGCTGCCGCTGCGCCTGCTCCAGTTGCTGCCGGGCCCGGGCGGCGGTCGAGGGCTCCAGTTCCTCGGCCTCCAGGTCGTGCGCGTCGAGGGCCGCCAGGTAGCCGACGGTCACCTCGTCCACCCGGGCCGAGATCTGCTGGAAGTCGGCCCGGGTGCGCCGGACGGTCTGCTCGTCCTCGACGGCGCGGACCGTCTCGACCGCGAGCTGGACCTCGCGCTGGGTGGAGTCGAGCTCGTAGAAGGCCTCCTGGGCGGCATCCCGGGCGGCCTTCGCGTCCGCCCGCAGGTTGTCGCTCCGACGCCACCAGCCGCCCCGCCCGCCGCCACCGCCGGCCACCCTCACTCCGCGCTCCCTCTCCAGCTCCGTACGCCTCATCCGTGCGCCCATTCTTGCCGATCTCCGCACCCCACCGGCACCCCCGGGAGGTACCGCCCGCAAAAGGCGGCGGCACGGCGGCCGCCGGACCGGGTACTCTTGGCTGTCGCCGTACGGCCGGGCCACCGGATCCGCGGCACGCGGGCGCATAGCTCAGCGGTAGAGCGCCGCCCTTACAAGGCGGATGTCGGCGGTTCGAAACCGTCTGCGCCCACAGCAGGTGAACAGCACAGGAGCCCCGACCGTTCCCGGTCCGGGGCTCCTGTCGTTCCCGGACCGCGACGCCGGCGTGGACGGCCCGCGCCGGCCCGGCGCGCGTGGGCGCGCGGGGGCGTGCCGTGGTGGGCGACGGGCCGCCCGGATACCGTCGCGCGACCTCGGCGATACGCCGGTGCACCACCATGGTCGAAGGCGGTGCGGCGACCGGTTGGCACGGGGCGATCCGGCAGCACTCCGCCTCTTTCAGGACGGCGGTAGCCGACCGGTCGGTGACCGGTCCGGCCTGGCACCACGGGGGAGTGGACAGGCCGGACCGCAGGTGCCCGATCGGGGGTGCCCGGCACGTGCGATCGGACCGAGGGTGGCACCCTCGATGAATCCGGTACGAACCGATGTCGGACGGCCGTTCGGACGTGGGTGCGCCGGTGGGACTTCTTCCGCCGGCGCACCCCTGTCGTTTCCCAGCTCCTGGCCCTGCGGGTGTGTCAGCCCCCGGCCGGTGCAGCACGACTGACGCGGCGACTTGTAGGTTGCCCTGGTCAGCTTGCGCCGTGCGGACGGGCACCCCCGGCCCTCGCATCGCTGCGGCGTTCGAGTAGAGGCTAGGAGACGCGTTGGCTCGCAAGCCCCGCCCCATCGATCCGACCGAAGGCCCGCTCCAGGCGTTCGCGTACGACCTGAGAGCCGTGCGGGAGGATGCCGGGAGCCCGACCTACCGCGTTCTGGCCGCCCGCGCCGGGTTCGGCGCCACCACGCTCAGCGACGCCGCCGGTGGCGTGCGGCAGCCGAGCCTGGAGGTCACCCTCGCGTACGTCGGAGCCTGCGGTGGTGACGTCGAACTCTGGGAGCGTCGATGGCACGCCCTGGAACAGGAGTTGACCGAGCGTCGGGCGGAGACGGAGTCGGAGGCCCCGGCGGACGGTGATGCCCCGTCCGTTCCGGCCGCCCGGGCCGAACCGCGGTCCGAGTCGCGGCCGGAGCCCGAAGCCGAAGCCGAGTGCGGGCCGGAGCCGGAGCGGGGACGCGAGAAGGAACGGGAACGGGAACAGGATCGGGAGCGGATACCCGGGCCGACCGGCGGGCCGGTCGGCGCGGCAGTGGACGGGCTGGCCGACGACGGCGGCGAGGTGCTGCCCCCGGCGCTGGGCGACGGGTCCGAGGACGCCGTCGAGGCGGGCCGGTTCCGCCGGCTGCCGGCCGTCCTGACGGTGGTCGTCGTGGCGCTCGCCGTGGGCGTCAGTGCGCTGGTGCTGCCCAAGATGCTCGGCCGCTCGGCCTCGGGCGTCGCCGCCTCCGCGGGGGCGACGCCGAGCGCCACGGTGGTGCCGCCGTGCGCGGACTACGGCGGCTCGGGCGCGTTCTCCGGCACCACGTACCTCACCACCACCCGGGTGCGGGCGCAGCCGAGCATCACGGCCGACACGCTGCAGCAGTACACGCCGGGTTGCCGGGTCGAGTTCATGGGCTACTGCATCGGTGAGGTGGTCAGCGACGGCACCTCGGGCACCCCGGACATGCGGTGGTTCCAGGTGCGCGGCGGCGGGGTCACCTCGTCGGCGGTCATTCACGGGAATCCGCCGAAGGGGATGAAGCCGACGGACTGTCAGGGCGGCGTGGGAATGCCGTCCGCGATATCCTTCACCGTCTCCCAGCCGATGGGTAGTATGGACACGGTGGAACTCCGGGCGTCCGGTGCGCAATTGGGGATCGTGGGATATGCCGGATATTTCGTGGCCGGCGGCCTGGCGGCGCCCAACCCGCAGTGGCAGCAGATCGGTTTCACCGACCAGAAGGACCATCCGAGCTTCGTGCAGACCTGGCGGCTCGGCCCGGTGCGGTCCGAGCTGGCGCTCAAGGGGGACATCACGGTCGTCGCGGTCGCCTGCATGGGCGGTGAGGGACCGACCGGCATCTACGACGCCCGGCACTACCGCCCCGGGGTCGAGGGAGAGCTGCCCGCCGCGGAGCTGAGTCCGGCCGAGGCGGCCGCGGCCTCGATCGCCGCCTGCGGGTTCCCCCGCACGGGCTGACCTCCTCGTACCCTCCCGAACCGGGACAGAACCGGCGCGGATTGTCCGTCATTGATTGACCGGAGGCTTGAGCGGCGCTGGACAACTCGCCCGCTCGGTAGAAACGGAGGTGTTGATCGTCAGCGGTGATCCGGGCCCCGTCACTCCGGGGCCGGATCCCGGAGGGAGAGCCGGTAGATGGAGTTCTGCGTTCTTGGACCGCTGCTGGTCCGGGACGGTTCAGGCGTCCGTGTCGTCCCGGCGGCCAAACAGCGGGTGCTGCTCGCCGCCCTGCTGCTGCGGCCGGGACAGGTGGTGCCGGCCGACGTCCTGGCCGACACCATCTGGAATTTCGCCCCGCCGCCCAGCGCCGCCACCACCCTGCGCAACTACGTGATGCGGCTGCGCCGAGGCCTGGGGGAGGCCGGCGAGCGGATCGGGACGGGTGAGGGCGGCTATCTGATCGAGGTGGAACCGGGGGAGCTCGACATCCACCGGTTCGACGCGCTGCGGGCCCAGGGGGTGGCGGCGCTGCGCGAGGGGGAGTGCGAGCAGGCGGCCGGGCTGCTCCGGGCCGCGCTCGGGCTGTGGCGCGGGCCCGCACTGGCCGACGTGCCGTCCGACCTGCTGCACCAGTCCGAGGCGGACCGGCTGAACGAGGGGCGCCTGGACGTCGTCGAGGCGAGGGTCGAGGCCGAACTGCGGCTCGACCGCCACCCGGCCGTGGTCGCCGAACTGCGGGCGCTCACCGCGGAGCACCCCGGCCGCGAGCGGCTGTGGGCCCAGCTGATGACCGCGCTGTACCGCAGCGGCCGCCGCACCGAGGCGCTCAACGTCTACCAGCAGGTCCGCCGGACCCTGGTGGACGAGATCGGGGTGGAACCCGGTGCGGACATCCGCGAGGTGCACCAGGTGATCCTCCGGGACGAGCCGGTCGTCCCGCGCCGGGCCGCCCCGGCGATCGTGGCGGGTCCGGACGGGCCGACGGGCCCGGCCGCGCCGCATCGGGCGGCGGGGGTGAAGGGGTCGGCGGCGATCGGGGAGAACGCCGCCGGCCGGGAATTCACCGGAGGGGGGGAATCGCAGGGGGGATTGGCACCGGAGGATCGTGCAATTCCGGTGGTTCCGTTTCAGCTTCCGCCCGACATCGCGGATTTCACCGGCCGGGAGACGGAGATCCGGCGGATTTCCGAGGCCCTGGTCCAGGAGCGCGGCTGTCCCGCGGTGATCGCGGTCTCCGGTCAGCCGGGGGTGGGGAAGAGCGCGCTCGCGGTGCGGTCGGCACACCTGGCGGCGTCGGCGTTCCCGGACGGGGTGCTGTACGCCGAGCTCGGCGGGACGGGCACGGCGGTGGAGCCCGGCGCGGTGCTGGCGTCCTTCCTGCTCGCCGTCGGGGTGGCCGCGGACGCCCTGCCCGCGGAGACCGGGGCCCGCGCCGCGCTCTACCGGTCGGTGCTGGCCGGGCGCCGGATGCTGGTCGTGCTGGACGACGCCCGCGACGGTGCCCAGGTGCGGCACCTGATGCCGGCGGACCCGGCCGCCGCGGTGCTGATCACCAGCCGCGGCCTGCTGGCGGACGTGGCCGGTGCCCGGCAGGTGGGGCTCGGCCTGCCGGCGGAGCCCGAGGCCAGGCTGATGTTCGGGCGGATCATCGGTCCGGAGCGGGCCGCGGCCGACCCGCGGGCGGCGGCGGACGTGGTGGCGGCCTGCGGCCGGCTGCCGCTGGCCGTCCGGGCGGGCGCGGCCCGGCTGGTCGCCCGTCCGGCGTGGAGCGTGCGCGACCTGGCGGACCGGCTGTCCGAGGGCGGCCGGCCGCTGGACGAGCTGCGGATCGGCGGTCTCGACGTGCGGGACAGCATCGCCCGCAGCCATGACGCGCTGGACCCGGACGAGGCCCGCGCGTTCCGGCTGCTGGCCTGGTCGGACGCGCCCGTGATCACGCTGGCGGCCGCCGCCGCGGCCCTGGACGAGGCCACCGCTCGCGCCGAGGAACTGCTCGACCGGCTGGTGGACGCCCACCTGCTGGCCGCCCCGGCGCCGGGCCGCTACGGGTACCATCCGCTGCTGCGGTCGTTCGCCCGGGAGCAGAGCCTGCTCGACGACCCGGCGCGGCTGCGCGCCCGGGCCATGACCTGCTCGACCGTGACCGGACGGGCGGCGACCGCCGGGTACCCGGCCGAGGCGTCGGCCGCCCTGGCCGGCCGGATGTCCACCGCGCCGCGGGTACCCGCCCAGCGGCACCCCGGGTCCGGCTGCCCGACCTGCGCCCCGGTGGACGTGCGGGCGGCCTGAGCCCCGTACGGCGCCCGACGGTCGGACCGCCGGTCGGACCATCGGCCGACCCGCCCGGCGGCCGTCAGCGGTAGTCGCTCTCCCGGACCGGGCGTCCCACCGGGACCGTCCGCAGCCGGCGCGCGCCCAGCAGGATCGCCGCCGCGCGGCGGGCGGCCCGCCACCGGCCGCCGTCGCGGGCCGCGGCGCCCGGCCGGAGCGCGGGTGCGGAGCCGGTGGGTGCCGCCGGTATCCGTACGTCGGTCATGTCGGATCTCCCCCTGGTCGGCCGCTGCGCGGGCCGTAGCCCGGCCCGCGGTCGGGTGATGGCGCATCAGGCCGTACGGCCCGTCCCGGATTCTACCCACCCCCGACGGCCGCCCCCGGGGTCGGGCCTTCGCGGGAAAGGGCGGGAAGTGTGCGAACCGGCCGTCCGGCGGGCGGCACGGGGCGTCCGGCGGCCCGGCCCCGGGCCGGATCAGTCGTCGAGGTGGACGGTGACCAGGGCGAGGGTGATGTTGTCCGGGCCGCCCGCCTCGATCGCGGCCCGCCAGAGTTCGAAGGCGGCCCGGTCGTCGGAGGGTTCCGCCAGGATGCGGATGATCTCCTCGTCCGTCACCGGGTCGGTCAGTCCGTCGCTGCAGACCAGGTAGCGTCCGCCGGTGGCGGGCAGCGGGTGGCTGGTGACGTGCGGCTCCACGGTGCGCGGCGAGACCGAGCCGCCGAGGGTCTGCGTGACGATGTTGGTGGTGCGCTGCCCGGGGGCCGGCGGCGGGCTGTCGTCGGTGCTCAGCCGGCGCAGGGCGCCGTCCCCGGCGTCGAGGACCCGGCTGTCGCCGACGTTGAAGACGATCACCGAGGTCCCGGTCACCACCAGGCCGGCCAGCGTGGTCCCCATCCCGATCAGGTGCGGCGCGTGCTCGGCGGCCTCGAACACCTCCTGGTTGCAGGCCAGGACGGCCTCGCGGACCGCCTCCTCGTCCGCGAGGGCGGTGCCGATCGACGCCAGTCGGCGGACCACCAGCGCGCTGGCGACCTCGCCGCCCGGGTGGCCGCCGAGCCCGTCGGCGACCGCGACCAGGCACGGGCTGCCGAGCGGGAAGAGCAGCGTCTGCGGGCTCTCGGTGACCGTGGCGCAGACCGTCCACGGGCCGATCACCAGGCTGTCCTCGTTGTGGTCGCGCAGCAGCCCGTCGTGGCTCAGTGCGCTCACCGTGATGTGAGCCATCCCGTCCCTCGTCCCCTCGCCCGCCCGTCGTCCCGACCCCATTGTGGGGGCCGCCGGCCGTCGGCCGCCGCCGCGCGCGCCGGGGCGGGTGCGCCGGTGCGGTGACCTGGGTGCGGGTGCGGGTGCGGGGCGAGGGGGCGGGGCGCGGGCGGACTCCCCTTGACGGCCGCGCGGGGGTCGGCTTACTTTGCTTTCGCATACCAAAACTATTCTTCCGCATCGTGGAACTGCTGGCAACCGGCGGCCCGCGGCGGAGGAGCCCCCGACCATCTCGGGCCGGACGCAGGAGAAACCCGATGCCTCGTATGACAGCCGCCCGCGCGGCAGTGGAGATCCTCAAGCGCGAAGGCGTTGAGGTCGCGTTCGGCGTGCCGGGCGCTGCCATCAACCCGTTCTACGCGGCCCTCAAGGCCTCGGGGGAGATCCGCCACACGCTCGCCCGCCACGTCGAGGGCGCCTCGCACATGGCCGAGGGCTACACCCGGGCCAAGGCCGGCAACATCGGTGTCTGCATCGGGACCTCCGGTCCGGCCGGCACCGACATGATCACCGGCCTGTACTCGGCGATCGCGGACTCCATCCCGATCCTGTGCATCACCGGCCAGGCGCCGACCGCGGTCCTGCACAAGGAGGACTTCCAGGCCGTCGACATCGCCTCGATCGCCCGGCCGGTCACCAAGGCGGCCACCACCGTCCTGGAGGCCGCCCAGGTCCCCGGCGTCTTCCAGCAGGCCTTCCACCTGATGCGTTCCGGCCGGCCCGGCCCGGTCCTGATCGACCTGCCGATCGACGTCCAGCTGACCGAGATCGAGTTCGACCCGGAGACCTACGCGCCGCTGCCGGTCTACAAGCCGGCCGCCACCCGCGCCCAGATCGAGAAGGCGATCGGCTTCCTGCTGGCCGCCGAGCGCCCGCTGATCGTGGCCGGCGGCGGCATCATCAACGCCGACGCCGCCGACCTGCTGGTGGAGTTCGCCGAGCTGACCGGCACGCCGGTCATCCCCACCCTGATGGGCTGGGGCATCATCGCCGACGACCACGAGCTGAACGCCGGCATGGTCGGCCTGCAGACCTCGCACCGCTACGGCAACGCCAATTTCCTGGAGTCGGACTTCGTCCTGGGCATCGGCAACCGCTGGGCCAACCGCCACACCGGCGCCCTCGACGTCTACCGCCGCGGCCGCACCTTCGTCCACGTGGACATCGAGCCGACCCAGCTCGGCAAGATCTTCGCCCCGGACTTCGGCATCGCCTCCGACGCCAGGGCCGCGCTGGAGCTGTTCGTCGAGGTGGCCAAGGAGCTCAAGGCCGCCGGCAGCCTGCCCGACCGCAGCGCCTGGGCCGCCTCCACGCAGGAGCGCAAGGCGCAGCTGCAGCGCCGCACCCACTTCGACAACGTGCCGCTCAAGCCGCAGCGCGTGTACGAGGAGATGAACAAGGCCTTCGGCCCGGAGACCCGGTACGTCACCACCATCGGCCTGTCCCAGATCGCCGGTGCGCAGATGCTGCACGTCTACAAGCCGCGGCACTGGATCAACTGCGGCCAGGCCGGCCCGCTCGGCTGGACCATCCCGGCCGCGCTCGGCGTCGCCACCGCCGACCCCGAGACCCCGGTCGTCGCGCTCTCCGGCGACTACGACTTCCAGTTCATGCTGGAGGAGCTCGCGGTCGGCGCCCAGCACCGGATCCCGTACGTCCACGTGCTGGTGAACAACGCCTACCTGGGGCTGATCCGCCAGGCCCAGCGCAACCTGGACATCAACTTCCAGGTCAACCTGGAGTTCGAGAACATCAACTCCCCGGAGCTGGGCGTCTACGGCGTCGACCACGTCAAGGTCGTCGAGGGCCTCGGCTGCAAGGCGATCCGGGTCACCGAGCCGGACCAGCTGCTGCCGGCCTTCGAGGAGGCCAAGAAGCTGGCCGCGGAGTTCCGCGTCCCGGTCGTGGTCGAGGCCATCCTGGAGCGGGTCACCAACATCTCGATGGGCGGCGCCGGCATCGACGCGATCAACGAGTGGGAGGAGCTGGCCACCGAGCCCGGCCACGCCCCCACCGCCATCAAGGCCCTGGCGGTCTGACCGATCCGGCCCGGGTCCGGCCCGGCAGCGCTCCGAGCGCCGCCGGGCCGGACCCGGGCCCGGTGCCGTTGGGGGTCAGACCGGCAGGTGCCAGCGGCAGGGCTGCCACCAGTGCGGCGGCCAGGACGCGCCCGCGTGCCCGGCGTGACCCCAGTGGTCCGGTCATCCGACAGCTCCTCTCCGA
>NZ_JBEZIR010000143.1:0-21467 GCF_040651175.1 Kitasatospora sp. NPDC048540 | reverse complement strand
TGGTAGTGGCCCTCGGTCAGCACATCGCCGTGGCGGGGGCCTGCGGGGTGGGCGGTCCGGCGGCCCGGCACGGTGGTCGCCCTCGGCGCGGTCAGCCTCATCACCGACATCTCCTCCGAGATGGTCACCGCCGTGCTGCCGCTGTACGTGGTGGCGACGCTCGGCCTGTCCCCGCTCGGCTTCGGCCTGCTGGACGGCATCAACAACGGTGTCGGCGCGATCGTCCGCCTCGCCGGCGGGCACCTCGCCGACCGCGGCGGACGCCGCCACAAGATGGTGGCCGCCGCCGGCTACGGGCTGTCCGCGCTCTGCAAACCGCTGCTGCTGCTCGCCCACAGCCTGCCCCTGATCGGCGCGGTGCTGGCCGTCGACCGCACCGGCAAGGGCCTGCGGACCTCCCCCAGGGACGCGATGATCTCGCTGGCCACCCGGCCCGAGCACCGCGGCCGCGCCTTCGGCGTGCACCGCGCCATGGACACCACCGGCGCCCTGATCGGCCCGCTCGCCGCCTTCGCGGTGCTGCGGTTCGCGGGCGGCCCGGTGTCCGCCGAGAGCGGTGAACGCAGCGGCTACGGCGCGGTGTTCGCGGTCAGCGGCTGCGTCGCGGCGCTCGGCGTGCTGGTCCTGGTGCTCTTCGTCCCGCCGCGGATCGCCCGTCCGGCCGACGACGGCGCCGAGGACGTGGCACAGCGCTCCGACCGGGGCGCGCAGCCGCCCCCCGGCCTGCGCGACTCGCTCGCCCTGCTGCGCCGCCCGCAGCTGCGCCGGCTCACCGTGTGCGCGGTCCTGCTGGGCCTGACCACCGTCAGCGACTCCTTCCTGTACCTGCTGCTCCAGCGCGAACTGCACCTGTCCACCGCGCTGTTCCCGCTGCTGCCGCTCGGGACCGCCGCGACCTTCCTGCTGCTGGCGGTGCCGCTGGGGGCGCTGGCCGACCGGATCGGCCGCCGCCGGCTGTTCCTGGCCGGGCACGGCGTCCTGCTGCTCGGCTACGTGCTGATCCTCTCGCCCGTGCGCGGGGCGCCGCTGCTGCCCGTGGTCCTGCTGCTGCACGGCACCTTCTATGCGGCCACCGACGGGGTGCTCGCCGCCGCCACCGCCAATGCGGTGCCCGACGGCCGGCAGGGCGCCGGGCAGGCCCTGGTGGGCACCGGGCAGGCGCTCGCCCGGTTCGCCTGCTCGCTGGCGTTCGGGGCCGCCTGGAGCCTGTGGGGCGGGCGGACCGCGCTGGCGGTCACCGCCGCCGCGCTGGCGGTCGCCGCGGTCGCCGCGACGGCCGTCCTGCGCACCACCGACGACCTGCCGGGCGAGGACCGCACCGCCCACGGCCGCCCGACCGACGAGCGGCCGACCGACGACCGCCCGACCGACGAGCGGCCGACCGACGACCTGGAGCAGCCCGCATGACCCGTACCACCCGTCTGGTGATCCTGCTGGTCGCCGTCCTGCTGCTGGGCGCGACCGGGACCGGGGCCGTGCTGTACGCCGCCGACCGCGCCGACCGGCGCGGCCAGGAGCAGGCGGGTGGCCCGCCGGTGCACACCGGCACCGTCGCGCTGCGGCCCGCGGCGGGCGGCCGGCAGCTGCTGGTCCGCAACCTCGCCTGGGGTCCGCACCGGGACGAGCTCGCCACGGTGCCGGCGGACCGGCCGGACGGGCCGCGCACCGTCTCCGGCGTGAAGTGCCTGCGCTTCCACGCCTCCGCCGGCACCGGGATCTGCCTGCAGGCCGAGCACGGCGCGCTGGAGGACACCTACCGGGCCGTGGTCCTCGACGCCGACCTGCACGAGCTGCGGCACTTCCCGGCGTCCGGCATCCCCACCCGGGCCCGGGTCTCGCCCTCCGGCCACCTGGCCGCCTGGACGGTCTTCGTCAGCGGCGACTCCTACGCGGGCACCGACTTCTCCACCCGCACCGCGATCGTGGACACCCGCAGCTGGGCGCTGGAGGACAACCTGGAGAGCTTCGCCGTCGTCAAGGACGGCAAGCCCTACCAGGCCGGCGACGTCAACATCTGGGGCGTCACCTTCGCCGACGACGAACGCTTCTACGCCACCCTGGCCACCGGCGGCCGGACCTACCTGGTCCAGGGCGACCTCGCCGCCCGTACCCTCACCACCCTGCACCAGAACGTCGAGTGCCCCTCACTGTCGCCCGACGGCACCCGCATCGCCTACAAGAAGCGGGTCGCGGGCGCCTCGCCGGACGCCCCCTGGCGGCTGTACGTGCTCGACCTCGCGACCATGACCGAGACCGCCACCGCCGAGCAGCGCAACATCGACGACCAGGCGCTCTGGTCCGACGCCTCGACGCTGCTCTACGCCCTCCCCGGCGACTACGGTTCCGACCTGTGGACGGTGCCCGCCGACGGCACCGGCGCGGCCGTCCGGCTGATGACCTCGGCCGTCGCCCCGGCGTACCTCGGCTGAGCCGGCCGGGCCGCGGCGGGGCCGTCCCGGCCCGGGATGCCGCGGCCCGGGGCCGGTGCAAGGCTGGAACCGTGCACGTGCGGGGAGCCGTGCCGACGCTCCCGGCGCCGTGCGCCGAACCATCCTCGGGGAACGGCCGTCACCGGGCCGCGGGCTGCGGCTCCCGTGCCATGCCGGGGTGCGGGGTGGGCGCCGGAACGGCCGCCACCATCCGGCGTGCAGTGGAGGCGGACACCATGACCGGGACCAAGGTGCTGAGCGCCTGCGACACCCTGAAACGGCTGGCCGAGGAGGGCAGGCGGGAGATCGCCGCCGAGGAGCGGCAGTTGGACGGACTGCGGGACGAACTCGTCGTCCTGGAGGGTTCACCGGGGACCACCCCGGCCCAGCTCGCCCTGCTCCGGCAGCGGATCGCCGAGCTGGATTCCCGGCTGGAGACCGACCGGATCCAGCAGAGCGCCCTGGAGGAGGAGATCCAGGCCTCCTGCGGGTGACCCCCGACCGTCCCGGTCAGGCCCGGACCGTGACCACCGGCTCGTGCCGGACCGGGAAGTTGACCGAGTTGGCGATGAAGCAGGCCCGGTGGGCGTCCTCGTGCAGGGCGAGCGCACGTTCCGTCATCCCCGCCTCGGCCACCTCGATCCGGGGCCGCAGCACCGCGCCGGTGTAGTGCCCGCCGTCGGCGGTCTCGGCCATCGTGCCCTCGGCCCGGTCCAGGTAGGAGGTGACCACCACGCCGTCGGCCGAGCACAGGTGCAGGTACCAGAGCATGTGGCACTGCGAGAGCGAGGCGAGCAGCAGCTGTTCGGGGTTCCAGCGGGCCGGGTCGCCGCGGAACGCCGGGTCCGAGCTCCCGGGGATGGGCGGCGGGCCGTCCGCGGAGATCTCGTGTGACCGCTGGTAGGCGCGGTAGCCGCTGGTCCCGGTACCGAGGTCGCCGGTCCAGGTCACCGTGGTGGTGTAGGTGTGCACTCCGATCACCGGAGCCCCCGTCCGATCGGGCGGGCGCACGACGGGTGCCCCGCGGTGCGGCCATTGAAGCACCCGCCCGCACCGCCGCCCCAATGCGGTGGTTCTGTGGACGACCCGTCCGCTATATTCGCGCAGCCGTCGAACACGCCTGTTCGGCGGCCGTCCTGTGCCTGAAGGGGAATGCGCCATTCCGTCCGACCAGAACCAGCCGAGTGGGGCCGACACCACCGAGGCGCCCGGCGACCCGCTCCTCAAGGCGTTCGCGCCGCCGACGGACGCCCCGGCCGAACCCCAGCCGCCGGACCCGTACGGGCCGCACCCGTACGGACCGTACCCGCAGGGACCGCACCCGCAGGGGCCGTACGCCCAGCAGTACCCCGGCTACCCCGGGTGGGGCGGCTGGACCGGGCCGCCGCCGCTCACCGGGTGGAACGGTTTCGCCGTCACCTCGCTGGTGCTCGGCATCGTCGGCTTCGGCTGTCTGCTGTGGGTGGGGGCGATCGCGTTCGGCATCGCCGCGCTGAAGGCGCCGCGCCGTCAGCAGCGCGGCCGGGGCATGGCCGTGGCGGGCATCGTGCTGGGCGGCCTCTGGGGCGTGGTGGTCGCGCTGCTGGTGGTCGTCGGGGTGCTCTACGGGAACGACGGCGCCGACCGCGACGCGGACGGCCGGATCAACGGCTCCGGCACGGTGCAGGTGGTCGACCTGCGGCCGGGCGACTGCTACCTGCGGCCGGACCGCCTCGACCAGGCCACCGGGGTGACCGCGGTGCCGTGCTCGACCGCCCACTACGGTGAGGTGTTCGGCGTCGTGGAACTGCCCGACGGCAGCTACCCGGGCGAGACCGAGGTCGAGGACCGGGCGGAGAAGCTCTGCGACGAGCAGCGCGGCCGGTACACGATGGACACCCTGGCCGTGCCGTCCTCCGCCGACGTGTACTACTACTACCCGCGCAAGGCGTCCTGGGACTGGGCCGACGACCACGCGGTGACCTGCGTCTACACCTTCCCGAAGGGGAACCGCACCGGTTCGCTGCGCCGCGACGCGACCAACCTGAACGCGGATCAGATCGCCTACCTGAAGGCCGTGGCCCCGTTCAACGCCGCCACCGACGGCGGCCCGGACGAGGAGGAGGTGGCCGACGATCCGGCCGGCTACCGGGCCTGGGCCGGCCGGCTGGCCGACGCCGCCGACGCCGAGGCGGCGGCGCTGGAGGCGGGCCACTGGGGTCCTGCCGCCAAGCAGCCGGTGGCCGACCTGGTCGCCGGGATCCGGCAGGAGAGCACCCACCTGCGGGCCGCGGCGAACTCCACCGACCCGGACGTCATCGAACGCGAGCTGGACGCCGCCGACGTGTCCGGCGTCTCGCGCCGGGCGATGGCGGTCCGCACCGCACTCGACCTGGCCACCACCGCCCTCGGCGGCGGCGCGGACACCCGCACGGTCTGACCACGCACGACGGCGCCCGGCCGCTCCGCTCCCCGAGGGGGCGGGCGGCCGGGCGCCGTCGTGCGGTCCCGGGTGGTCAGCCGACGCCGATCTCGCCGAGCTGCAGGTGGTACGCGCCGAACTGATCGGCGCTCAGCCGCGTCCCGTCGACCTTCACGTACCGGGCCGTCACGGGGGCGAAGGTGAAGACCTGTGCGGCGGTGCCCGGCCGTGGGAAGCCGGTCCTGGCGGCCACCGTGGTCCAGTGCGCGTTGTCGTCGGAGACCTGGACGGTGAAGTCCACCGGGAAGCCGAGGCCCGTGTTGGAGCCGTCGGTCCGGCCGGTGAGCCGGACCTGCGAGAGCAGGGTGGCGCCCTGGAGGTCGACGGTGGCCCACTCGTGGCCGGTGGCGGTGGTCTCGGCGCTGCTCCAGCCCATCGAGTAGCCGAGGGCGGAGTTCTGCACGCCGTCGGTGGCGGCGGCGCGGACCCAGCCGGCGGCCGTGTTCTCCACCGAGCTGGAGACGGTCACCGGCCGCCCGGCGGCCACCGCGTCCCCGTAGCCTTCGAGCTCGGCCAGCTGGAGGTGGTAGTTCCCGTGCGGGTCGGTGGCCAGCTTGGTGCCGGACACCTTGATGTACCGGACGTCGGTGGCGGCGAACGGGAAGGACTGCACCGAGCCGTCCGGCTTCGGGTAGCCCTTGCGGTCCGCGACCGTGGTCCAGTGCACGTTGTCCGCGGAGACCTGGACGGTGAAGTCGATCGGGAAGCCCATGCCCGCGTTGGCGCCGTCGGACCGCGGGTACAGGTCGACCCGGGACAGCCGGCTGGTGGCGCCGAGGTCCACGGAGACCCACTCGGGGTGGTCGACGGTGTAGTTGTCGATGCTGCTCCAGCCGGCCGAGCCGTCCGGCAGGCCGCGCCGGCCGTCGGTGAGCGCCTGCGCGCCCCAGCCGTCCGACTCGTACGAGCTGGAGGCGGTGACCTTGGCGCCCTCGACCGGGTCGGTGAGCGGGTTGATGCGCACGTTGTCGAAGCGGGCGCTGGCACCGCCGGTGGCCAGGCCGATGGCGCCCACCGGGTAGCTCGGGTCGTCCAGGGTGATCACCGGTACCGGACCGGCGAACACCTGGAGGCGGCTGCCCTTGGTGGCCACCCGCAGGGTGACCGTCCGGCCCGCCGTGTAGCCCGGTACCCGCCCGGTGGCCAGGGTGGAACCGCTGCGGTTGACGAACACCTCGCCGTTGTTGCGCAGGGCGACCAGGTAACCGGTCTGGGTGTCGGTCGGGTTGAGGCTGTGCACGGTGAGGCCGGCCCAGTCGGTGTCGCCGCCGTCGGCCGCGTTCACCCCGGTGATCCTGACGTCCACGTCGGCCGTCACGTCGCCGTAGGCGCGCCCGGCGAGCCCGGAGACCACCTCCCAGTCCTGCCAGCTGTCGGTCGCGGTGCTGCTCTGCACGTACGCCTGGTCACCGGTGACCGACCAGGAGCCCCGGGTGTGGCGCCAGTTGGCGTCGTTCCCGGCGGAGAAGTCGTCGCTGTAGGGGTACGCCGCGTCGCCCGCCGGCGAGGCGAGTGCGTCCAGCAGCTGCCGGTGCCGCTGGTCCAGCTCGGCCCCCGAGGTGGTGAACGTGGTGGTGTTGGTGATCAGCGTGCCGGTCAGCGCGCGCGCCAGCACCGGCTTGGTGGCGGCCAGCTGGTGCAGCAGCTCGTAGTCCTGGAGGCCGAACAGCAGCGCCTCGCT
Organism: Kitasatospora sp. NPDC048540; assembly: GCF_040651175.1. Taxonomy (NCBI): domain Bacteria; kingdom Bacillati; phylum Actinomycetota; class Actinomycetes; order Kitasatosporales; family Streptomycetaceae; genus Kitasatospora; species Kitasatospora sp. NPDC048540. The sequence continues at coordinate 14,896 of NZ_JBEZIR010000143.1, read as the reverse complement.
GCGCGTGCTGTCGTAGATGCCGTAGTCGGCCTTGTCGGGCCGGACCAGGTAGGGGTCGCCGGAGGTCCAGCCGTCGAAGGTGTCGGCGGGCGTCCAGTTGCCGGGGCCGCCCGCGGCCCAGATGTTCCAGCCCCAGTGCAGGAAGCCGTCCCCGCCGACGCTGGACACCATCCACGGGGTGAGCCGCGAGTCCGCGAGCGGGTAGCTGATGAAGCGGTTGACGTGCCCGTCCACCGGGCCGTTGCAGTAGTAGAGCCAGAGGTCCTTGCCCGCCAGCCGCTGCGCCTGGTAGTGGCCCGCGTTGGCGTCGTAGTCCGCGTCGCCCTTCGGGGTCAGGGTGCCGAGGGCCTGGTCGGTGGCGTCGAACCGGACGTCGTGCGCCTCGTTGGTCAGACCCTGCGGGAAGTAGGCGTGGTAGCGCCCGTACAGCCAGTTCGAGGCGGTGGCCTGGTCGTTCCAGCGGGGTTCGTCGGACGCGCTCATGTAGAACACGTCGCTCCAGCGCCGGCCGGGGGCGCAGCTCGGCCCCGGGTCGAGGCACTTGCTGTCGAGGTGCGCCTTCAGCGCGGGGAGGACCTTGTCCAGGTAGGCGGTGGCCTCCGGGCTGCCGGGGGTGAGGAACCCCCGGGTGACCCCGCCGTTGCCGTCGCTGACCAGCGCCTCCAGCAGCGGGCCGCCCTCGAGCAGGTGCGGGGTGTAGATGTACTGCAGCGCGCCGGCGTCCACGAAGGTCTGGACGAACCGGTCGAAGGTGCCCCAGCGGAAGGTGTACCGGCCGTCGGCCAGCGTGGTGTCGGGTATCGCGAGCGCCTGGAAGTCCGCGTGGATGACGTTGTTGCGGTGCTTGGCGTGGTCGGCGGCGATGCTGGCGATGACCTTCCACCAGTTGGGGCTGTACATCGCCGCGTCCTGGTACTGGGTCGGGATGGCGGCCTCGGTCCAGCCGTAGTCCCAGCCCGCGGAGGTGAACCAGTTGTCCATCCGGAAGGTGGACCGGTCGGTGGGCGGCAGGGTCGCCTGGTAGACCGTCAGGGAGACCGGGACGGCCACCGGGCCGGCCGAACTCTGCACCGTCGCCGTGCCGGTGTAGGTGCCGGGGGTCTGGCCGGTCGGTACCGCGACGCTGTAGTAGTACGGCTGGGTGGTGGCGGCGGCCACCGGGTGGGGGGTGTTCTCCACCAGGGCGTCGTAGTAGCTGGTTCCGCCGTCCGGCGGGTCCTGGTAGCTGCCCTGGGTCTGCTTCTCGATCCTCGGGTGGTTGTACTCCCGGTTCACGGTGATCCGGGAGGCCGGGATGACCGCGCCGCCGGGACCGGTGAGGTCGCCGGCGGCGACGTGCACGTCGCTCAGGGCGTCGTCCGAGCGGACCGAGATCTGGGCCGCCTGGACCTCGTTGCGGGCGGCGAACAGGCTGATGTTCCCGACGGCGCGGTCCGGCCGGACGGTCGAGGAGAACACGTGGTCGGAGGCGCTCTGCACCCAGACCGACGGGCCGGTGGCCGCCTGCGCGGCGGCCGGTACCAGGGACGCCAGGATGCTCCCCAGGAACAGCGGAACTGACGATCTGATGAGCGCTCTGTCCACGGTCTCTCTTTCACGATCTGCCGGATTTCTCCGCACGGTGAAGCCCGTGCGCCGACAATTCATATCTTATGAAGAGTCAGCTCGGCGGATCGATTCGTCTGCGGACCGGCGGCCTCAGCCGCCCGCGGCCACCCGCACCAGCCGCTCCGCCAGCTCCGGTGCGCCCGCCCAGTGCAGATGCAGGTAGGAGGCGTGCACCGAGCCGTGTACGAAACCCTCGGTGCGCGGTCCGGCCGGGGTGCGCCAGCCCCAGGCGGGCTGCTCGCCGGCGCCCGGTTCGCAGACCGTACGGTGGAACTCGTGGCCCCGCACCCGGGTGCCGGCGACGGCGAGCGGGCTGTCGCCGAGGGCGACGGCCTCCCGGTAGCCGAGGGTCAGCCGCTCGGTCATCCGGGCGCCGGTCGGCAGCAGGCCGCACATCGGCCTGCCGTCCAACTCCTGTCCCAGGTAAAGGAGTCCGGCGCACTCGGCGGCCACCGGCGCGTCCGTGGCGGCGAACGCGGCGATGGCCGCGCGCAGCGGCCCGTTCTCGCTCAGCTCGCCGACGTACAGCTCGGGGAACCCGCCGCCGATCACCAACCCGGCCGTCCCCGAAGGCAGTTCGCCGTCGTGCAGCGGGTCGAAGGCGACCACCTCGGCGCCGGCCGCGGTCAGCAGCTCGGAGTTCTCCGCGTACGAGAACGAGAACGCGGCGCCGCCCGCGACCGCGATCCGCGGCCGGCCGGGGACGACCGCGACCTCCTGCGCCGGGTCCCAGGGCTCGGCGGACAGCGGCGGCGCGGTCCTCGCCAGCGCCAGCACGGCGTCCAGGTCGACCGAGCGGCCGATCAGCTCACCCATGTCGGCCACCGCCCGCAGGGCCTCGGCCGAGCGTTCCACCGCCGGGACCAGACCCAGGTGCCGGGACGGGGTGGCGACCGACGCCGCCCGCCGCACCGAGCCGAGCACCGGGACGCCCGACCCCTCCTCCAGCGCCTCGCGCAGCAGCTGCTCGTGCCGGTCGGAGGCGACCCGGTTGAGGATCACCCCCGCCAGCCGCACCTCGGGGTCCCAGGAGGCGAAGCCGTGCACCAGCGCCGCCACCGAGCGGGACTGCGAGGAGGCGTCCACCACCAGCACCACCGGCGCCCGCAGCAGCTTGGCGACGTGCGCGGTGGAGGCCAGTTCGCCCTGCCCGGCGGCGCCGTCGAACAGTCCCATCACGCCCTCGACCACCGCGACGTCCGCCCCGGCCGCACCGTGCAGGAACAGCGGGGCGATCCGCTGCGGCCCGCACATGTACGCGTCCAGGTTGCGCCCCGGGCGCCCGGCGGCCAGCGCGTGGTAGCCCGGGTCGATGTAGTCCGGGCCGACCTTGTGCGGGGAGACGGCCAGGCCCCGGGCGCGCAGCGCGGCCATCAGCCCGGTGGCGACGGTGGTCTTGCCCGCGCCCGAGGAGGGCGCGGCGACGACGAGACGGGGGATGTTCAACGGCCTACCACTCGATCCCGCGCTGGCCCTTGCGGCCGGCGTCCATGGGGTGCTTGACCTTGGTCATCTCGGTGACCAGGTCGGCGAGGTCGGTCAGCGGCTGCTTGGCGTACCGGCCGGTGATCACCACGTGCTGGCTGCCCGGACGGTCCTTCAGCACGGCCACCACCTCCTCCACGTCGACCCAGCCCCAGTGCATCGGGTAGGTGAACTCGTCCAGCACGTAGAAGCGGTAGGTCTCGGCGGCGAGGTCGCGCTTGACCTGCTCCCAGCCCTCCTTGGCGGCCTCCTCGCTGGACTGCTCCATCTCGGCCGACCGCTGGACCCAGGACCAGCCCTCGCCCATCTTGTGCCAGTCCACCGTGCCGCCCTGGCCGGAGGCGCCGAGCACGCGCAGCGCGTTCTCCTCACCGACCTTCCACTTGGCGGACTTCACGAACTGGAACACCCCGATCGGCCAGCCCTGGTTCCAGGCCCGCAGGGCCATGCCGAAGGCTGCGGTGGACTTGCCCTTGCCGGGACCGGTGTGCACGGCGGTGATCGGCAGGGTGCGGCGCTGGCGGGTGGTCAGGCCGTCGTCGGGGACGGTCTCGGGCTTTCCCTGGGGCATGGGGTCACGCGGCCTTTCGGTGGTGGTGGTCGGCGGAGCGGTGGGCCTGGACCAGGGCGGCGACACCCTCGGCCCGCAGTTCGTCCAAGGTGACGGCGGAGCCGCCCAGCTGGGCGGCGAGGGTGCGCGCCAGGCCGAGCCGGACCGGGCCCGACTCGCAGTCCAGCACCACCGCGGCCGCGCCCTGGGCGGCCAGCAGACCGGCGGCCCGGCCGGCCAGCGCGAGCGCGTCCCGGCCGCCGGTGGCCCGGCCGTCGGTGACCACCACCAGCAGCGGGCGGCGCTGCGGGTCGCGCATCCGCTCCACCCGCAGCACCTCGTGGGCGCGCAGCAGCCCGGCGGCGAGCGGGGTACGGCCGCCGGTCGGCAGCTGCTCCAGCCGGGCCGCGCCGACCTCCACCGAGGAGGTGGGCGGCAGCACCAGGTCGGCGGCCGCACCACGGAAGGTGATCATGCCGATCTTGTCCCGCCGCTGGTAGGCGTCCATCAGCAGGGAGAGCACGGCACCCTTGACGGCGGTCATCCGCTGCCGGGCCGCCATCGACCCGGAGGCGTCCACCACGAACAGCACCAGGTTCGACTCCCGGCCGCGGCGCACCTGCTCCCGGAAGTCGTCCTTGTGCAGCACCAGCGCCCGGGCCGCCCGCCCGCGCGCGGCCTGGTACGGCGCCGCGGCCTGCAAGGTCGCGGCCAGGTGCAGCCGGCTGAGCCGGCCCTGCGGGCGGCGGGCCCGGATGGTGTGCCCGCTGTCGGTCTCGGCGGGGGAGCGGCGCCCCTGGGCGCCGCGGCCGGTCCCCGGCACCTTGAACAGGCGGGTCCGGTACGGCTCGCCGGCGGCCACCGGGGTGGACTCCCGGCCGCCGCCCGCGGGCGCCTGCCGGGGCGGCACCGGGCCGGCCGGCTCCTCCGCGGGCCCGGCGGCGCTGCCGTCCTGCGGCGGGCCCGCGGGCTCGGGCGCCCCGCCGCCGTCCGGACCGCCGCCGTCGGGGCCGTCACCATCGCCGTCACCGCCACCGTCACCGTCCGGGCCGCCGTCCGGCGCCGGGCCCTGCGGGTCCTCGGGCTGTTCGGGCTCCTCGGGCTGTTCGGCGTGGTCCGCCAGGGTGCGGTCCAGCTGCTCCTCGTCCAGTCCGGGCGCGTCGAACGGGTTGCGCCGGCGCCGGTGCGGCAGGGCCAGCTGCGCGGCCTTGCGGACGTCCTCCTCCCGCACCTCGGTCCGCCCGTCCCAGGCGGCCAGCGCGACGGCGGTGCGCGCCATCACGATGTCCGCCCGCAGGCCGTCCACCTCGAAGGCGGCGCAGACCGCGGTGATCTGACGCAGCGCCGCGTCGCCCAGCTCCACCCCGGGCAGCAGTGCGCGGGCGGCGGAGATCCGTCCGGCCAGCTCCCGCTCCTCGTCCGCGAACCGGCCGGCGAAGGCCGCCGGATCGGCGTCGTACGCGAGCCGCCGGCGCACCACCTCGGCCCGCTCGGCCGCGTCCCGGGTGGCGGCGATCTCCACCGTCAGCCCGAACCGGTCCAGCAGCTGCGGACGCAGCTCGCCCTCCTCCGGGTTCATCGTCCCGACCAGCAGGAACCGCGCGGCGTGCCGGACCGACACCCCCTCCCGCTCGACGTACGAGCGGCCCATCGCCGCGGCGTCCAGCAGCAGGTCCACCAGGTGGTCCTGGAGCAGGTTCACCTCGTCGATGTACAGCACCCCGCGGTGCGCCTTGGCCAGCAGCCCGGGCTCGTACGCCTTGACACCTTCGGCCAGTGCCCGCTCCAGGTCCAGCGAACCGACGATCCGGTCCTCCGAGACGCCGACCGGCAGCTCCACCAGGTGCGCCGGGCGCAGCGCGGTGCCCGGCAGGCCGTGCGGAGCGTCCGGGCACTGCGGGTCCACGGCCGCCGGGTCGCAGGCGAACCGGCAGCCGTCCACGGTCGCGATCGACGGCAGCAGCCCGGCCAGGGCCCGCACCATCGTCGACTTGGCGGTGCCCTTCTCGCCGCGCACCAGCACCCCGCCGACCGCCGGGGAGACGGCGTTGAGCAGCAGCCCGAGCCGCAGGTCGGCCATGCCGACGATCGCGGTGAACGGGTATCGGACGTCACTCATCTCTCGTGCCACTCTCCAGACTTGTCACGGTGCCGTGGTTCACGGTGTCGCGGTTCACGGTGTCGCGGTTCACGGCGCACCGGGCGGTACGAAGGGCAGTGCGCCCTCGGCGGGTACCCCGTTCTCGATCAGCTTCCACAGCGCGTCGGTGTCGGCATGCTCCTCGATCAGATCCCCCAGCCGGTCCAGCCGTTCCTCGCGGGCGGCGGCGAACGACGTGTCCGGCGCGGGAACGAACGCCCGCCCCGCCAGCGCCGCCACCTCGCGCAGCAGCGCCCGCCGGAACCCGTCGTTCTCCAGCACCCCGTGCCAGGTGGTGCCCCAGACCGGGCCCACCCGGCAGCCGTCCAGCGCCCGTTCGTGCCCGTCGGTGACGAACGCCTCGCCGCCCTCCACCTCGGCCACCCCGTGGTGGATCTCGTACCCCTCGACCGGCTCCCCGAACGCCACGCCGACCGGCCGGGCCAGCACCTTCTCCGCGCCGAACACCACCCGGGCGGGCAGCAGCCCGAGCGCGGCGACCGTACCGGCCCCGGACTCCACCTCGTCGGTGATCTCCCGGGTCAGCATCTGGAACCCGCCGCACACCCCGAGCACCGGCAGCCCGGCCGCGACCCGGGCCCGGACCGGGGCCTCCAGCCCGCGCTCGCGCAGCCACGCCAGGTCGGCGACGGTCGACCGGGTACCGGGCAGCACCACCAGATCGGCGTCGGCCAGCTCCTCCGGGCGGGTCGCCCAGCGCACCAGCACCCCCGGTTCCTGGGCCAGCGCGTCGAGGTCGGTGAAGTTCGACAGCCGCGGGAAACGCAGCACGGCGACCCGCAGCACGTCCGCCCCGACCGGCCCGACCGCCGCGCCCTGCGCCACCACGGTGGTCAGGTCCAGCGAGTCCTCGGCGTCCAGCCACAGCCCGGACAGCATCGGCAGCGTGCCCAGCACCGGACGGCCGGTCAGCTCGCGCAGCATCGCCAGCCCGGGCTCCAGCAGCCGCGCGTCACCGCGGAACTTGTTGACGAACCAGCCCGCCACGTGCCGCTGGTCCTCGGCCGACAGCAGCGCCAGCGTCCCGTACATCGCGGCGAACACCCCGCCGCGGTCGATGTCCCCGACCACCACGGTCGGCAGGCCGGCGGCGGTGGCCAGCCCCATGTTGGCGATGTCCCGGTCGCGCAGATTGATCTCGGCGGGCGACCCGGCGCCCTCGCACACCACCACCTCGTACCGGCTGCGCAGATCCGCCAGGCACGCCAGTGCCCGTTCCAGCAGGACGGGCTTGCGGTCGCGGTAGTCCAGGGCGCCGACCTCGGCGACGGCCCGGCCGAGCAGGACGACCTGGCTGCGGCCGTTGGCCCCGGGCTTGAGCAGCACCGGGTTCATCGCCGCCTCCGGGTCCACCCGGGCGGCGGCCGCCTGCATCGCCTGTGCCCGGCCGATCTCGGCGCCGTCGGCGGTCACGAACGAGTTCAGCGACATGTTCTGCGCCTTGAACGGAGCCACCCGCACCCCCTGCCGGGCCAGCCACCGGCAGATCCCCGCCGTCACCACACTCTTCCCGGCATCCGACGTCGTACCGGCCACCAGCAGCGCCTTAGCCACGCCCACACCATTCCTCAGTCGTCATCGGGCCCCCGGCCGGCCCTCCGGGCGTGTCTCGGGGGTGCGTCTTTTCAGGGGCGCGGGGAACTGCGCGCTGCGGGAGGTGCGGCGCGGTCACGTCGGTCTTCGTGCCTCGGGGGTGCGTCCTTTCAGGGGCGCGGGGAACTGCGCGCTGCGGGAGGTGCGGCGCGGCGCCTTCCGACTTCGCGCAGTTCCCCGCGCCCCTGGGGGGTGCCCAGCTCTGTGGGGTAGCGCCCCTGGGGGGTGCCCAGCTCTGTGGGGTAGAGCCCCTGGGGGGTGCCCAGCGTGATCGGTTCATCGGGTGCCCCGGGGGTGGCGGCGGGTCAGGGTCCAGGCGGTGCGGGCGAGGACGGTGGTGGCCAGGGCCAGGGTGCCGACGCGGCGGGAGAGGAGGCAGGCCCGTTCGATGTCGTCGGCCGCCACCGGGCGGAGCTCCGCGCCGAGCACCGGCCGGTGCTCGACCCGCGTCCCGTAATGCAGCGTGCCCCCGAGCCGTACGCCGAGGGCGCCCGCGAACGCCGACTCGGCCTGGCCCGCGTTGGGGCTGGGGTGGGCGGAGCCGTCCCGTCGCCAGACCTGCCAGGCGGTCCGCGGGTGCGGCGCCGCGGCGACGGTCAGCAGCGCGGTCAGCCGGGCGCCGGGCCAGCCGGCCACGTCGTCCAGCCGGGCGGAGGCCCAGCCGAAGCGCCGGTGGCGGGCCGAGCGGTGCCCGACCATGGCGTCGAGGGTGTTGACGGCCCGGAAGGCGAGCAGTCCGGGCGTCCCGGCGAGGGCGCCCCAGGTGAGTGCGTTGACCACCGCGTCGGCGGTGTTCTCGGCCACCGACTCGACGACCGCGCGGGCGAGTTGCTGCTCGTCCAGGGCGCTCGGGTCGCGGCCGCACAGGTGCGGCAGCCGTTCCCGGGCCGCCGTCAGGTCGCCTGCCCGGAGGGAGGCGGCGATGGTGCGGGCCTCGCGGGTGAGGGAGGTGCCGCCGAGGACGGTCCAGGTGGCGGCGGCGGCCAGCGCGGTGCGGCCGGCGGCCGAACGCCCCAGCGTGCGTTCGGTGAGGACCGCGCCGGCTGCGACGGTGCCCACGCAGGTGGCGGTGTAGGCGGCGCCGACGGCCCGGTGGTCGCGCCAGACGGCCCGTTCCAGCCGGCCGGCGGCCGAGCCGAACAGGGCGACCGGGTGCCCGCGCCGGGGGTCGCCGTACCGGGCGTCGGCCAGGTAGCCGGCGACGGCGCCCAGCAGCCAGGGCAGGGCGGGGGTCAGTCGGCGCACGGCGTGGCGGGCGTGGCTCGGTCCTGGGCAGCCTGCATGGCTAGGTGTCCTCACTCAGGGTCCGCGCCCTGGATCGACGAACGGTGGTGAGAGTCTCCTGGCTCCCGGCCTGGCGACCGCCCGCCGCTGCGGGGGCGCCGACCGGTGACAGTGGCGGGACCGCGCCGGACTCGCACCGGCTTCCTCTGCTTGCCTCCGTATGGCGCAAGGATCCCATCACGCGCTTCGTCCGGGAGTCAACAAGACCGCCGGAGGGCTTGATCACACGTCATCACCCCAGCTCACCGGGCCCGCGGCCCGGGCTGTGACCCTGGCCCCGGCCGCGACCGGAGGCGGCCGCCGGCCCGCGCTCCCGCGCACCTCTCCTACGGAGCGGGCACCCGCGGCGTCAGCCGTCTCTACCTCCGAGTAGCCGGGCGCCTGCGGGGCGGACGGTTGTCGGTTCGACCAGTCCACTGTGGATCTGTCCAACGGGGGTTCGTGCGTTCAGCGGCTACAGGGGGCGGCGGCCCCGGCCCTAGCTTCGGTCCCATGCGACGAAGACAGCCCGCCCCCACCCCGGTGCCGTTCTCCCCGGCGGCCGCCCGGGCCCACCGCGCCGGTCTCGGTCTGACGCCGGACCAGGTGGCCGAGGGCATGGCCGCCCACGGGGTACGGCTGCTGCCGGCCCATGTGATCGGGTGGGAGAGCGGTGCCGTCCGGCCCTCCGAGGAGGAGTTCATCGCGTTGGCGCGTGCCCTGTGGTGTCCGCCGGCGCAGCTGATGGGCGCCCGCCCGGCGAGCCTGCGGGACTTCCGGGTGGCCCGCGAGCTCGGCCAGGAGCAGGCGGCCCGGCAGATCGGGGTCACCCCGCAGAGCTATGCGAAGGCGGAGCTGACCGGCCGCTGGGCAGGTGACGCGGAGCAGACCAGGGCGCTGGCCCGGGTGCTCGGACTCGGGCTGCGCACCCTGGTGTGGATCACCGGTCACCAGGACGACCTCGACCAGCGGCTGCGGCAGGTGGTGCAGGGCCGGTGGCAGGGCCAGCTGAAGCCGGTGGCCCGCCTGGTGCCGGTGGACCAGGAGGTGCTGGCGCTGGTACTGGCCGAGCTGCAGGGCGAGTACCAGGTGCCGATGCACTGGGGTGCGGCCGCCCCGGCCGCCGAGGAGCAGCCGCGGCAGCTGCCGACGCCGCGGTTCTGGGAACTGCTGTCCCGGCACCGCACCGAACTCCCGATCTGACGGGCGCCGCCCCGGCGGCCCGGCCCGCAGCCCCTCGAACGGCCCCGCCCGGTGGCCCGGGCCGGGGCCGGACGGTGGACTGGGAGCGCATCGATTTCGGTCCGCGATCAGCACACCGGGGAGCACAATGCGCTGGCAAACCGCCGCCGTCGTGGCAGCCGCCGTCGTCGGGACCGGGACCGCGGTCCTGCTGCTCGGCCGCAAGGTCTCCGACCGGGTGCTGAAGCCCGCCGACGGCGGCGGGGGCACCTCGCTGCGGGTGCACGCGCTCGGCCCCGGCCAGGTCACGCTGACCCGCACCACCGCCTCGGTCCGGCCCGGCCGGTACGCCCTGGAGTGGGGGGACGGCGGTCACGCCGTGGTCGGCGACGTGCTGCGCACCGATGTGCAGACCGTCACCCGGCGCCTGGAGCGGGCCGACGGCGGCACCCTCACCGCCGGCACCGAGGTGCGGCTGACGCCCCGGGTCTACGTCGGTGACCCGCTCACCGCGCTGGGCATCGAGTACGTCGACTCCTCCGTGAACGCCGAGATCGGCGAGCTGCCCGCCTGGTACGTCCCCGCGGTCCGCGGGACCTGGGTGGTCCTGGTGCACGGCCCGGGAGCCGACCGCACCCAGGTGCTGCCGGTGCTGCCGCTGCTGCGCTCGCTGCGGGTGCCGACGCTGACCGTCACGTACCGCGGTGACGAGGGCGCGCCGCCCTCGCCGGACGGGCTCGGGCACTTCGGCGAGACGGAGTGGCGCGACGTGGACGCGGCGGTCCACACGGCGCTGGCCTCCGGTGCGGGCCGGGTGGTGCTGTACGGCTGGTCGCTCGGGGCGACGATCGCGATGCAGACGGCGGTCCGCTCGGACTGGCGCGGGTCGGTGGCCGGGCTGGTGCTGGACTCCCCGGTGCTGGACTGGCCGGCCACCGCGCGGCGGGGTGCGGCGCGCTCCGGGGCACCGGCCGCGGTGGCCGAACTGGGCGCCCTGGCGGCCCAGGGGCGCTCCGGCGTCGACCTGGCCGATTTCGCACGCCTCGCGGACGGCCGGGACCTCCAGGTGCCGGTCCTGCTGATGCACAGCCGCTCCGACGAGATCGCCCCGTGGGCGGCTGCCGAACGGCTCGCCGGCCGCCGGGAACAGCTGGTCAGCCTGTACGGGGTGCCGGGTGCCGAGCACGCCGCGCTGTGGAACGCCGACCCGGACCGCTATCTGGAGCACCTGCGGCGCTGGCTCACCCCGCTGATCTGAAACCGGCCACTCCCGGCCGGTCGGACCTCGGCTTGTTGTCGTGTACGGGGCGCTTACGGCGGTCACCTCGGCCCGGTTTGCGGGCCCTTGCCCGCATCCGGGGCCGCCGAGGGGCCGCCCCCCGCAAAGACGCGCCGCAGCCGATGTGACAGAACGCCCGTACAAGGGGAAGACTGCACGGCGTGACGTCTCGGAACCCGCGCGACCGTGATGCCCCGCTCCCGCCGACGATCCGTACCGGTGCGACGGTGACCCGTCTGCCAGGCACGGCCCGCCGAGCCGACAGCGCAATCCAGGGCAGCCCCGCCGCAGCCCGCCGCCGTACCCCCCAGCCCAAGCCCGGGCGGGGCCGGGTACCCGTACCCGACGGCTTCCCCGCGCCCGCGGAGCTGGCCCCGCTCGCCCGGCGGATGCTCGCCGACGCGGTCCGGGTCGCCCGCTGGGCCGGAGAGCTCGGCGAGGTCGACAAGCGCGGCGAGCTGCTGCCCGACGACGCCAGGGCGGCCGGGCTGGCCCTCGCCATGACCGTCGGCGCCGCCGCCAAGGCCTGGGGGCAGGCGCTGCAGATCGGCCTGGTCGAGCTCCGCGACAGCGGCGCCGGACCCGGCTGGCGGCTGCACGCCTGGGAGCACGACGACGAGGCGGTGGTCCGCGGCTGGTCCGCGCTGTTCGACGCCTGGACGCTGCTCGCCCCCGTGCCGCCCGCCGCCATGCGCGGCGTGTTCGCGGTGCTGGCGGGCCAGGCCGTCGACCAGGCCCCGCAGCTGCTCTCGTTCCTGCACCTGGTGGACGGCCCGGTTCCCGACAGCGAGCTGCTCGAGCTGCTCAAGCGCGGCCTCGACGAGCGCCGGGTCGGGGTCGCCGTCGGCGCCGGTCCGCTGTCGCCGGTCCCGCACGCGGCCTCCGCCGTCTCGGCCGTGCGCGGCACCTGCCGCGAACCGCAGATCGACACCCTGCCCTCGGCCGGCGACGTGGCCGCGGTGCTCGACTGGATGCTGGACGGCCTCGCCGCAGTCGGCGCGCTGACCCGCCAGGACGAGGCGGCCGAGCTGTCCCCGCTCGGGCACTGGGCGGTGCGCGCCAAGCTGGAGGAGATCTGCACGGTCGCGCAGACCGCCGCCGGGCACATCGAGCAGAGCGCCCCCGAGCTGCTCAGCGCCTGCGCCGACTACTCGCCGGGCCCGGCCCGCGCCGAGTACCGCGCCTGGGTGGCGGCCCGGCCCGCCGACCGCGCCGTCGCCGAGCTGCTGGACGCCGCCCGCGGCGAGGACGCGCTGGTGCGCGGCCTGGCCTTCGAGGCGCTCCGGGTGGCCGGCCGGACGGCCGAGGCGGCCGTCCGCGGGGCGGTCGAGGAGGCCGTGCTGCGCCCGTACGCGCTGCTGTGGCTGGCCGAGCAGCTGGACGAGGACGGTGTCTCGCCGGCCGACGTGCTGGGCGCGGAGGACGCCGCCTGGCTCTGGGTGGACACCGCGGCCGCGGTGCTCGACCACGGCGAGACCGGGCTGCTGGTCGGTCACGTCGAGGGCGCCTCGGCGGGCGAGCCGGTCCGGCTGTTCAACCGCGCCCGGCAGTCCGGGCACCCGCGCGCGGCCTCGGTGCTCACGGCGGTCGCCGGCGTGCACCCGGACCCGGCGGTGGCCCGCGCGGCCCGCAGGTCGGCCTTCAGCGTCCACCGCGGCGGCGCGTAGCCGGCGACGGCACCCCGTGCACGGCGAAGGGGCCCGGATCCTGGTGGATCCGGGCCCCTTCGGTGCTTCTACGGGATGATCAGCAGCCCCGCGACTCGGCGCGGCGGGCGCGCACGTCGCCGACCTTCTGGCCCACCTTGCGGCGGATGACCAGCAGCGGCGCCATCGCGGCCAGCGTGATCTGGGCGATCGCACCGATGTGCATCAGCGGGTCACCGCCGGGCAGACCGGCCGCCCAGGCCGCCAGGCAGCCGATGCTGACCACGATCCAGGCCAGCGTGGCGGTGGCCAGCAGGCCCTGCGGCTTCGGGTACTCGATCCGGCTCACCATCAGGTAGGCCACACCGAAGATCATCAGCAGACCCGGCACGAACGGCGGGTCCAGCAGGACGATCGCGATCACCGTCATCGCGCCCATCGGGCAGGGCATGCCCTGGAAGATCCCCGGCCGCATCTTCACGGCCGAGAACCGGGCCAGCCGCAGCACCACCGAGAGCAGCACGGTGAGCGCGATGAAGGCCGAGAGCTGCTGGTTGCTGTCGGGCGAGACGATGCCCCAGACCGCGACGAAGTAGGCCGGCGCGATACCGAAGCTGATCAGGTCGGCCAGGTTGTCCAGCTCCGCGCCCAGTGCCGAGGAGCGGAGCTTGCGGGCCACCAGGCCGTCGAACAGGTCGCACATCGCACCGATCAGCAGCAGCGTCACGGCCGTGGCCGCGCTGTGCTTGTCCGGCGTGTTGGACTCGCCGGTCAGGTGCGGCATCAGGACCCCGGTGGTGATCGAGTAGATCGCCAGGAAGCCGCAGACGGCGTTCCCCAGGGTCAGGAAGTCGGCCGTGGACAGGTGCTGCGGCGAACGGGGGGCCCGCAGCTCGCGGTCGCGCGCCCAGCGGCGGCGACGCAGGTCGGTCTCCTCGTCCTCGTTCAGGCCGACGAGAGTCTCAGGATCAGTCACGGTCAAGGCGTGTCACCCCGGCGGTGGTCTTCTGGCCGACCTCGACACCGGCCTCGATGCCGGCCGGCAGGTAGGTGTCGACCCGGGAACCGAAGCGGATCAGACCGATCCGGTCGCCCTGCTCGACCTTGGTGCCGGCGTCGACGTACGGCACGATGCGGCGGGCCACGGCCCCCGCGATCTGCACCATCTCAATGTCGCCGAGCTCGGTGTCGAAGTGCCACACGACGCGCTCGTTGCGGTCGCTGTCCTTGTTGAACGCCGGGACGAAGCCACCGGCGACGTGCTCCACGGACGTCACGGTGCCGGGCAGCGGCGCCCGGTTGACGTGCACGTTGAGCGGGCTCATGAAGATCGCGACGCGGGTGCGGCCGTCCGGCCACGCGTCGATGGACTGCACGACGCCGTCGGCCGGCGAGATCACTCTGCCGGTGCCGATCTCACGCTCGGGGTCGCGGAAGAACCACAGCATGCCCGCGCCGAGCGCACAGGCGGGAACGGCCGCCAAGGCCCACTTGCCGTTGCGCTTGGTGAGAGCGCTGGTGACGGCGGCGGTGGCCAGGGTGGGGACGAACCAGGGGGTGGCTCCGCGCGCGATGGTCACGCGGGGTCGCCGGCCGGCCGTCGGGGCGGCGAGGGCATCGCGGTCCTGGACGGAGGTGTGAGGGGACGGGCTGATGGGCATCGAAGACCTTTGTCGCGGGCCCCGAGGGACAGAGCATGGCCGCTGGACGGGGGCCACCGCGGGGATCGGGTGATATGGGGACGGCTGCTGTCCCGGTGGATGCTATCGGGACCAGACGGTAGGTGGGCAAGCCGCCTGCTCGTGGAACTCTCCAGTGCGGTACCCAGGTGCACGTGCTATGTGTACGACCGTAGCTCGGGGTGGACCGGTTCCCCAAGGGTCGGGGCGAATCGCGTGACCCATGTCTCACGGTGGGGTTCCGCAGGGCTGTCGCCGGATCGCGGCTGGAGCGGGGCTGGAGCGGCTTCGGGGGTCGCGGTGGACCGGGGGCCCGTCGGCGGGCCCGACGCGGCTGCAAGGGCGTGCAGAAGCGGCCGTAGGGCGTGTACTGAGAGCGACGCGCCCTACGGCCGCGTGCGGCGGCGCGGCCGGCCCGGGGGGGGAGCGGGCCCCCCCCCGGGGCGGGCG
>NZ_JBEZIR010000142.1:0-21725 GCF_040651175.1 Kitasatospora sp. NPDC048540 | reverse complement strand
CGCGGTCCGTGCCCCGCTCGGGGCTTGTGGGCCCCGTCTTTCGCATTCGTATCGGGGGGGCCCCTCTCGGGTGCCTGAGGAACAGGCGCCAGGTCAGACCGTCAAATTACTTGAGGATCTTGGTGACCTGGCCGGCGCCGACGGTCCGGCCACCCTCACGGATGGCGAACTTGAGGCCCTCCTCCATGGCGATGGGCTGGATCAGCTGGACGGTCATGCCGGTGTTGTCACCGGGCATCACCATCTCGGTGCCCTCGGGGAGGGTCACCACGCCGGTCACGTCCGTGGTACGGAAGTAGAACTGCGGACGGTAGTTGTTGAAGAACGGGGTGTGACGGCCACCCTCGTCCTTCGACAGGATGTAGGACTGGGCCTCGAACTCGGTGTGCGGGGTGACCGAACCGGGCTTGATGATGACCTGGCCGCGCTCGACGTCCTCGCGCTTGATGCCACGGAGGAGCAGACCGACGTTCTCACCGGCCTGGCCCTCGTCGAGCAGCTTGCGGAACATCTCGATGCCGGTGACCGTGGTGGTGGTCTTGGTCTCCTTGATGCCGATGATGTCGACAGTCTCGTTGACCTTGAGGACACCGCGCTCGATGCGGCCGGTGACGACGGTGCCACGACCGGTGATCGTGAAGACGTCCTCGATCGGCATCAGGAACGGCTGGTCCACGGCACGGGCCGGGGTCGGGATGGCCTCGTCCACGGCCTCCATCAGGCCGAGGAGCTTCTGGCCCCACTCGGCGTCGCCCTCGAGCGCCTTCAGCGCCGAGACGCGCACGACCGGCAGGTCGTCGCCCGGGAACTCGTACTCGGAGAGGAGCTCACGGACCTCGAGCTCGACGAGCTCCAGGATCTCCTCGTCGTCCACCATGTCGGACTTGTTCAGCGCGACGACGATGTAGGGGACGCCGACCTGGCGGGCCAGGAGGACGTGCTCCTTGGTCTGCGGCATCGGGCCGTCGGTGGCGGCGACGACGAGGATCGCACCGTCCATCTGGGCCGCACCGGTGATCATGTTCTTGATGTAGTCCGCGTGACCCGGGCAGTCAACGTGGGCGTAGTGACGCGCCTCGGTCTGGTACTCGACGTGCGCGATCGAGATGGTGATGCCGCGCTGACGCTCCTCCGGAGCCTTGTCGATCTGGTCGAACGGCGTGAAGGGGTTGATCTCCGGGTACGCGTCGTGCAGCACCTTGGTGATGGCCGCGGTAAGGGTCGTCTTACCGTGGTCGATGTGACCGATGGTGCCGATGTTGACGTGGGGCTTCGTCCGCTCGAACTTCGCCTTCGCCACTGCAGTCCTCCTGAGGACAGTTCTGTACGCCGTACGACGTCAGTTGGTCTTTGATCGGGTTGGGTACGGAGCGCTGGTTTGCACTCCATGCCGTCCCGCGGGTGGGGGCGGAGGAGACCGGGGGAATCTGCGAGGATCCCCCCGGTTCGCCTCCTAATAGCCTAAGGGGTCTGGTACGTCCCGATTGCGGGAGCGCCCAGCGCCCGGGCAGGGAACCGGCGGACCGGCTCCTTACTCGCCCTTGGCCTTGGCGATGATGTCGTCCGCCACGTTCCGCGGAACCTCGGCGTACGAGTCGAACTGCATCGAGTAGCTTGCGCGACCAGAGGTCTTGCTGCGCAGGTCACCGACGTAGCCGAACATCTCGGAGAGCGGCACCAGCGCCGTGACGACGCGGGCACCGTGACGCTCGTCCATGGACCGGATCTGGCCACGGCGAGAGTTGATGTCGCCGATCACATCGCCCATGTAGTCCTCGGGCGTGGTGACCTCGACGGCCATCATCGGCTCGAGCAGAGCGGGGGACGCCTTGCGGGCGCCCTCCTTGAAGGCCATCGAGCCGGCGATCTTGAACGCGAGCTCGGAGGAGTCGACGTCGTGCGAGGCACCGTCGAGCAGCGTCACGCGGACACCCTGGAGGGCGTAACCCGCGAGGACACCGAACTCCATGGCCTCCTGGCAGCCGGCGTCGACCGAAGGGATGTACTCCTTCGGCACGCGGCCACCGGTGACCTTGTTCACGAACTCGTAGCCCTCGCCGGACTCGAGCGGCTCGATCGCGATCTGGATCTTCGCGAACTGGCCGGAACCACCGGTCTGCTTCTTGTGCGTGTAGTCGATGCGCTCGACGGCCTTGCGGATCGTCTCGCGGTACGCGACCTGCGGCTTGCCGACGTTGGCCTCGACCTTGAACTCACGGCGCATACGGTCGACCAGCACCTCGAGGTGCAGCTCGCCCATACCCGCGATGATGGTCTGGCCGGTCTCCTCGTCCGTGTTGACCTGGAAGGAGGGGTCCTCCTCCGCGAGACGCTGGATGGCGACACCCAGCTTCTCCTGGTCACCCTTGGACTTGGGCTCGATCGCGACGCGGATGACCGGGGCCGGGAAGTCCATGGACTCCAGGATGACCTGGTTCTTCTCGTCGCTCAGCGTCTCACCGGTGGTGGTCTGCTTCAGGCCCATGACGGCGACGATGTCGCCGGCGCCCACCGACTCGATCTCCTCACGCTTGTTCGCGTGCATGCGGTAGATCTTGCCGATGCGCTCCTTCTTGCCCTTGACGGAGTTCAGCACCGAGGTGCCGGACTCCAGGCGGCCCGAGTAGACCCGGACGAAGGTGAGCTTGCCCAGGTGCGGGTCGGACATGATCTTGAACGCGAGCGCGGCGAGCGGCTCGTCGTCCGAGGCCTTGCGGGTGATCTCGACCGACTCGTCGCCGGGCTTGTGGCCCTTGATGGACTCGATGTCCAGCGGCGACGGCAGGTAGTTCACCACGGCGTCGAGCAGGGGCTGAACGCCCTTGTTCTTGAACGCGGTGCCACAGAAGATCGGGGTGAAGTCCGAGTTCAGGGTGCCCTTGCGGATCGCGGCGATCAGCAGCTCCTCGGGGATGTCCTCGCCCTCGAGGGCGAGCTCCATCACCTCGTCGCTGACGTTCGACACGGTGTCCAGGAGCGCCTCGCGGTACTCGTTGGCCTGGTCGACCAGGTCGGCCGGGATGTCGACGATGTCGTACATCTCGCCCTTGGTGGCCTCGGGGGACCAGACCAGCGCCTTCATCCGGACCAGGTCCACGACACCGACGAAGTCGGACTCGGCACCGATCGGCAACTGCATCACCAGCGGGGTCGCGCCGAGGCGGTCCACGATGGTCTTGACGCAGAAGAAGAAGTTGGCGCCCGTGCGGTCCAGCTTGTTGATGAAGCAGATGCGCGGGACGCCGTAGCGGTCAGCCTGCCGCCACACGGTCTCGGACTGGGGCTCGACACCGGCGACGCCGTCGAACACCGTCACCGCACCGTCGAGCACGCGCAGCGAGCGCTCCACCTCGACGGTGAAGTCGACGTGGCCCGGGGTGTCGATGATGTTGATGGTGTTGTCAACGCCGTCGAGGGTCCAGTGACAGGTCGTCGCGGCCGACGTGATCGTGATGCCGCGCTCCTGCTCCTGCTCCATCCAGTCCATGGTGGCAGCGCCATCGTGGACCTCACCGATCTTGTACGAGACACCGGTGTAGAACAGGATCCGCTCGGTGGTGGTGGTCTTGCCCGCGTCGATGTGCGCCATGATCCCGATGTTGCGGACCTTGGCGAGGTCAAGGGAGGTTGCAGCCATGGTGGCTCGTTCTCTCTCTGTCTAGTGACGGGGTTCGGACTACCAGCGGTAGTGCGCGAAGGCCTTGTTGGACTCGGCCATCTTGTGCGTGTCCTCGCGGCGCTTCACGGAAGCACCCAGGCCGTTGCTGGCGTCGAGGATCTCGTTGAGCAGACGCTCGGTCATGGTCTTCTCGCGACGGGCGCGGGAGTAACCGACCAGCCAGCGCAGCGCCAGGGTGTTGGCGCGGCCCGGACGGACCTCGACCGGCACCTGGTAGGTGGCGCCACCGACGCGGCGGGACTTGACCTCGAGGGTCGGCTTGACGTTCTCCAGCGCGCGCTTCAGCGCGATCACCGGGTCGGCGCCGGTCTTCTCACGGACGCCCTCGAGGGCGCCGTAGACGATCCGCTCGGCGGTGGAGCGCTTGCCGTGCAGCAGGATCTTGTTGACCAGCGAGGTCACCAGCGGGGAGCCGTAAACCGGGTCGATGATGACCGGGCGCTTCGGGGCGGGGCCCTTACGAGGCATTCTTACTTCTCCTTCTTGGCGCCGTAGCGGCTGCGGGCCTGCTTGCGGTTCTTGACACCCTGGGTGTCGAGGGAACCGCGGATGATCTTGTAGCGGACACCAGGAAGGTCCTTCACACGACCACCGCGCACCAGCACGATGGAGTGCTCCTGCAGGTTGTGGCCCTCGCCCGGGATGTAAGCGGTGACCTCGATCCCGCTGGTGAGGCGCACACGGGCGACCTTACGAAGCGCCGAGTTCGGCTTCTTCGGGGTGGTCGTGTACACACGCGTGCAGACCCCACGACGCTGCGGGGAACCCTTCAGCGCGGGAGTCTTGTTCTTCTCGACCTTGTCCTGCCGGCCCTTTCGGACCAGCTGCTGGATCGTAGGCACCGTTTCTCCGTTTTCTGTGTGCCAAGGCTGGGTGTAACTAACCTGCGGTGTTCCCTCCACTCGCCGACCCACGCGGTCGGGTGTGTTGGGCCTCTTCGGGGGAAGAATCGCGGAATCCCATGAGCTGATGTGCAGCGACGGCGCGGGCGAAGCGGGATGAACCACTCCGCTGCAGCAGCCGGTGTGCTGGCACGCACAAGGACCCGGGGACACCCCAGGCACAAGGTCAGAGCCTACCTAGCGCATCCGCGACGGTCAAAACAAATGCATCACCGCAGGTCGCAGGAGGTTCCGGGGTCGGCACCACCCTCTCTGGGATGCCTACCACAGATCGGCCCGGCCCGCATCCGGACGCGCCGGGCCCCGGCCCGAGGCCGGCCGCGGTCAGCCGCCCGCCGACACCAGGGCGAGCAGCAGGAACACCCAGCCCGCGATGCAGGCCCAGCCGATCACCAGACCGGCGCCCGCCATCCCGGAGCCCTCCTCGCCCGAGTCCCGCAGCTGGTTCTTGGCCAGGTGGCCGGTGATCACGGCGGGCACCGCGGTGCTGCCCATCGACACCAGGCAGAACAGCCCGAGCGCCAGCGAGGCGACCGCCAGCCGGTTGGTCCGGCGCTGCACCGGGAACACCGGCGGCGGCAGGAAGGTCTGCGGCACCACCTGGACCACCGGCGCCGCCGCGTACGGGACCGGCATCGGCCCCGCCGGCAGGTCCGCCACCAGGCGGCTGAGCTGCCCGTAGGTCTGCGCCTGGTGCACCGCGTCGAAGCGCTGCGAGTACTCCTCCGCCGAGAGCCGGCCCTCGGCGTACGCCGCCTTGAGGACGTCGACGGTGCGCTCGCGGTCCGCGTGCGAGGCGCGCATCGCGGCCTGCAGGTCGGCCGGCGAGGCCGGCTGGTACACCGGCGGGTGGGCGGCCACCGGGCGCCCCGGCGGGTACCCGGCCGGGCCCGGCCCGGACGGGCGGTACGGCGCCGGCTCCACCGGCGGCCCGAACTGCCCGTACACCTGGGGCTGGGCCGGCTGCTGCTGCCCCCACGGCTGTCCGGTCATCCGGCACCTCCCGAAGCCCCGGGCGCGTGTCGGCGCCCCCGTCGCGCGGCTGTCGCGCTCCCTCAGCATGCAGGACGATCGGGCGGCCCAACTAGTTCGCCGCGGACGGCACCGTCCGGTCCGGCGTCCCCGAATCCCCCCGGGGCCCCGCCCGCTGACGGGCGGTGAGAGGCTGAAACCGTTCCGCCCGCGCCGCGGGCCCCGCCACCGGAGGAGACCCGCCATGCAGGCGTCCGCACCGCCACCGACCGTCGCCGTCGCCCTGCACGGCCTGTGGAAGCGCTTCGGCGCCCAGACCGCGGTGGCCGGCCTCACCCTCGACCTGCCGGCCGGCTCGTTCGTCGGCCTGGTCGGGCCGAACGGCGCCGGCAAGACCACCACGCTCTCGATGGCGACCGGCCTGCTGCGGCCGGACCAGGGCACCGTGCTGATCCACGGTGAGGACGTGTGGCGCGACCCGGTCGCGGCCAAGGCCAGGATCGGCATCCTGCCCGAGGGGCTGCGGATGTTCGAGCGGCTGAGCGGGCGCGAGCTGCTGCAGTACAACGGCCGGCTGCGCGGCCTGCCCGGCGCCGAGGTCGACCGCCGGGCCGAGGAACTGCTGGCCGTGCTCGACCTGCTGACGGCCGGCGACAAGCTGGTCGCCGACTACTCCACCGGCATGCGCAAGAAGATCGGACTGGCCGCGGCCCTGCTGCACAACCCCGACGTGCTCTTCCTCGACGAGCCGTTCGAGGGCGTCGACCCGGTCTCCGCGCAGACCATCCGGGGCGTCCTCGGGCGGTACGCGGCCTCCGGCTCCACCGTGGTCTTCTCCAGCCACGTGATGGAGCTGGTGGAGCAGCTGTGCGACTGGGTGGCGGTGGTCAACGCCGGCCAGGTGATCGCGCAGGGCCCGCTGGACACCGTGCGCGCCGGCCGCTCGCTGCACTCCGCCTTCCTGGAGCTGATCGGGGTCCGCGAGGACGACGGGCAGTCCCTCGACTGGCTGGGCGGTGCCCGGTGACCTGGGCCGTCCCCGCGGACCGGGCGGTGGTGCGCACCCTGGTCTCGCTCAAGCTCCGGCTGCTGCGCAACGGCCTGCGGCGCAGCCCCGGGCGGCGGGCCGTCTACCTGATCGGCTCGCTGCTGGGGCTGCTGTTCACGGCGGGCCTCGCAACCGGGGTCGCCGCCCTGCACGGCCACGCCGGTGCCGCCGACGCCGCCCTGGTGCTGGCCACCTCGCTGACCATCGGCTGGGCCGCGCTGCCGCTGTTCCTGTTCACCGGTGACGAGAGCTCCGACCCGACCCGGCTGACCATGCTGCCGCTGGCGCCCGGGCCGCTGCTGCGCGGCTCGGTGCTGGCCGCGCTGATCGGCCCCGGGCCGGTGCTGTCGCTGCTGCTGCTGGCGGGCGCCGCGGTGGCGGCCGCGGACGGTGCCGGCTCCGCGGTGACGGCCGTGGTGGGCGTGCCGCTGGCGGTGCTCACCCTGGTGGTGCTGTCGCGGGCGGTGGCGGCCGGCAACGCCCGGCTGCTGTCCAGCCGGCGCGGCAAGGACTTCGCGATCTTCGGCGGGCTGCTGTTCGCGGTGCTGATCCAGGTCGGGAACCTGGTCTTCCAGAGCACCTTCGGCAAGCCGGGCGCGCAGCAGCTCGACCTCTCCCCGCTCCAGCCGTACGCCGCGGTGCTGCGCTGGATCCCGCCGGTCAGCGCCCTGGGCGCGGTGCACAGCGCCGGCGCCGGCGCGTGGGGCGTCGCGCTGGCGCAGCTGGCGCTCGCCGCCGGGCTGCTGCTGGTGCTGGTGCGCTGGTGGCACGGCAGTCTGCGGCAGCTGATGGTGACCGCGGACGCCTCGACCCAGGTGGCCACCCGCGGGGTCGGCAGCTCGCGGGCCTGGCGGCTGCTGCCGCCGGGGCGGACGGGTGCGGTGATGCAGCGTCACCTGCGCTACGCCTGGCGGGAGCCGCGGGCGAAGGCGGCGATCTTCACCAGCGTGGGGATGGTGCTGGTGTTCTGCGCGCTGTCGGTGATCCAGGGCTGGGCGTCGGTGTACGTGGTGGCGCTCGGCGGGCTGATGCTCGGGCTGCAGATGGTGAACGTCTTCGGGATGGACGGCGCCGCGTTCTGGACGGTCGCCGCGACCCTGGGCACCCCGGCGCAGGCCCGCGAGGAGCTGCGCGGGCGGGCGGCGGCGGTGCTCTCGTACGCGCTGCCGCTGGTGGTGGTGCTGGGGCTGGTGCTGGCGGCGGCGACCGGGCAGTGGGGGGCGCTGGCGCCCGCGCTGGGGCTGACGCTGGCCGGGCTCGGTGCGGGCATCGGGCTGGGTGCGGTGCTGAGCGTGCTGGCGCCGTACGCGATGCCGGCGGACGGCAACCCGATGCGCGGTGCGGCGCCGGGGCAGACCGGGGTGGTGCTGCTGAACAGCTTCGGTTCGATGGTCGGGGTGGCGGTGCTCGCCTCGCCGGTCGGCGCGCTGCTGCTGTGGCTGCTCGGGGACGGCGGGCCGGCCTGGACGGTGCTGGCGGCAGGGCCGCTGTACGGGGTGCTGGTGGCGGCGCTCGGGGTGCGGATCGCGGCCGGGCGGCTGGTGGGGCGGCTGCCGGAGATCCTGGCGGTGGTGGTCGAGCGCTGAGTCCGGGTGCTCCGGCACTGAGGGTCGCGCGGCCGGCTGCGGCATCATGGCTGGGGTGCCCGGGTCCGGGCACCGGGGCGAGCAGAGGCGAAGACACCGTGGGCAAGCGCAGCAGGGACGACCAGGAAGCGGCCGTCGCCGGACTGCTGGCACAGGCGGTGCAGCAGGTGGTGGCGGCCCCGGCGGACCGGCTCGACCGGGCGCTGGACGGCGGGGCGTCGGTGCTGGCCGCCTCCACCGAGCAGTGGCCGCAGGTCAGCCGGGCCGTGCTGGCCCATGCCGACCTGGCCGTCGGGAGCCGCTGGACGGCGGGCTGGCGGCCGGCCGACCTGGTCCGGGTGGTGCGGCGCTCGCTCGGGCCGGTGCACCTGGCGCTGGCCGTGGACCTGATCGCGGCCGAGGGCCGGCGGCACCCGGCGGCGACGCTGGACCGGCGGTGGCAGGAGCAGCTGCGCGAGCTGGCGGCCGAGGTGTGGTGGGCGGGCGACGAGGCATACCTGGGCGCGTTCGCCGAGCGGCACCGGCTGGACCGGTTCGCGCTGGCGACGGCGGTGCTGGAGCTGGTGCGGGCGTGGGCGCTGCTGCCGCCGGTGTCCCCGGTCGGGCCGGTGCCCGGGCAGTCGCCGGTGCGGGCGTCCGGCCCGGTGGCGGGCGAGCCGCGGATGCTCGGCCGGATCCGCGCGCTGCTGGCGAAGGCGGAGTCGACGGAGTACCCGGAGGAGGCCGAGGCGCTGAGCGCCAAGGCGCAGCAGCTGATGGCCCAGCACTCGATCGACGAGGTGCTGCTGGCGGCCGGCGCGCCCGGGAAGGACACCCCGGCGGCGCTGCGGCTGGGGGTCGACAACCCGTACGAGAGCCCGAAGGCGATGCTGCTGGACGCGGTGGCGGCGGCGAACCGGGCGCGGGTGGTGTGGGCCAAGGAGTTCGGCTTCTGCACGATCATCGGTTTCGACGCCGACCTGGACGCGGTGGAGCTGCTGTACACCTCGCTGCTGGTGCAGGCGACCGCCGCGATGCACCGGGCGGGCAGCCGCAAGCACCAGGACGGTGCGCCGCGCACCAAGGCGTTCCGGCAGTCGTTCCTGGTCGCGTACGCGGCGCGGATCCGGGAGCGGCTGACGGCGGCCACCGAGCGGACGGTGGAGGAGGCCGCGGCCGGCCGGCACCTGCGCGAGGACGGCAGCTCGCAGCAGCTGGCGCCGGACGAGCGGCTGCTGCCCGCGTTGAAGGCCCGGGCGGAGGCGGTCGACGACACGGTGGGCAAGATGTTCCCGAAGCTCGTCTCGCAGCGGGTGCGGGTGAGCGACGGCGAGGGCTGGGCGGCGGGCCGGGCGGCGGCCGACCGGGCAGCCCTGCACCAGCGGGCCGGGGAGATCCGGCGCTGACGACGACATGGGGGGACGGATGACCACGTATCAGGACCGGGTGCGCGGGGCGCTGCTGGGCGGGGCGGTCGGTGACGCGCTGGGCTGGCCGGTGGAGTTCGAGCGGCTGGACCGGATCAGGGACCGCTTCGGGCCCGCCGGGGTGACCGGGCTGAACGGGACGGACGTCACCGACGACACCCAGATGACCCTGTTCACCGCCGAGGGCCTGCTGCGCGGCGGCCACCCGGCCGCGCTGAAGCAGGCGTACCAGCGCTGGCTGCTGACCCAGCGGCTGTCCGGGCCCGAGCGGGAGCCGGACGGCTGGCTGCTGGGCCACTCCTTCCTGTACGCCTCGCGGGCGCCCGGCAACGCCTGCCTGAGCGGGCTGTCCGGCTGGCCGCGGTACGAGAAGGCGGCGCCGCTGGGCGAGGTCGGTCCGATCAACGGGAACTCCAAGGGCTGCGGCACGGTGATGCGCTCGGCGCCGTTCGGGCTGCTGCGGCTCGGCGTGGCCGACGCGTTCGAACTGGCCGCGGAGTGCGCCCAGCTGACCCACGGCCACCCGACCGGGTACCTGGCGGCCGGGGCGTTCGCGGCGCTGGTCGAGCGGCTGGCGGGCGGCGCCGCGCCGCGGGACGCGGTGGCGGACACCATCGAGCAGACCGCGGGTCGTCCGGCGGCCGGGGAGTGCGTGGAGGCGCTGCGGCGGGCGGTGCGGATCGCGGACGAGGGGCCGGGCTCGGCGGAGGCGGTGGAGCGGGTCGGGCTCGGCTGGATCGCCGAGGAGTGCCTGGCCATCGCGGTGTACGCGCTGCTGGCGGGCGCGGATGCCCGCGAGGCGCTGCTGCTGTCGGTCAACCACTCCGGTGACAGCGACTCCACCGGCGCGGTCTGCGGCAACCTGGCCGGCGCCGCGTACGGCCTCGCCGGGCTGCCCGCCGAGTGGACGGACGCGGTGGAGGGCCGGGCGACGCTGCTGCAGGTCGCCGACGACCTGGCGGCCGTGGCCGGCGGCACCGATCCGGCAGAGCTGGGCGGGCGGTACCCCGCGTGGGCCTGAGCCTGGAGAAGGTGGCGGCCCGGGCGCCGGGCCTGGTCAAGAGCTTCGAGTCCGCGCGGGTCAGCCTGGACAAGGCCGGGCTGGCCGGCGCCCGGGCCGCCGTCTACCTGGTGCTGGACCGCTCGGGTTCGATGCGGCCGCTCTACCGGGACGGCACCGTCCAGGACTTCGCCGAGCGGGTGCTCGCGCTGTCCGCCCGGCTGGACGACGACGGCCGGGTGCCGGTGGTGTTCTTCTCCACCGGGGTGGACGGTGTCGCCGACCTCGCCCTGGCGGACCACCGGGGCCGGATCGCGGCCCTGCACGAGACGTACGGGCACATGGGCCGCACCAACTACCACCTGGCGATGAAGGCGGTGATCCGGCACTACCAGCTGTCGGGCACCGACGCGCCCGCGCTGGTGGTGTTCCAGACCGACGGCGGCCCGAGTGCCAGGGGCGCGGCGCAGGAGATGCTGTGCCTGGCCGCGGAGCTGCCGGTGTACTGGCAGTTCGTCGGCTTCGGCGACCCGGACGACCGGGAGTTCGCGGTGCTGCGCCGGCTGGACGAGCTGCCGGTGCCCGGGCGGCGGCCGGTCGACAACGCGGGGTTCTTCGCGGCCGGCCGCGATCCGCGCGCCCTGGCCGACGCCGAGCTGTACGACGGGCTGCTGACCGGGTTCCCGCAGTGGCTGGACGCGGCGCGCGCGGCCGGGATCCTGGCCGGGCCCGGGGCGGCCGGCCCGGGCGCTTGAGCGGGAAGTCGATCACCCCCTAGAGTCCGGCTCACCGTTCGGGGCCAGGGGGAGTGCGTGAACATCAGGACGTCGTACCGGCTCTCCTTCGAGGAGCTGCTGCGGGCCTCCCGGCTCGGGCAGCGCCGCCGCCGGCAGGTCATGTGGGGCTGCGTGCTGCTGCTCCTCCCCGACGGCGTGCTGCTGTTCGCGCTCGGGAACGTCCCGCTCGGGATCGCCGGCACGGGCGTCGGCGCCGTCGTGCTGTACCAGCTGACGGTGGGGACCCGCCGGGCGGTACGGCGCTCGCTGACCAGGCTCGGCGGCACCGTCGAGGTCGGGCTGACCGACGGCGGCGTCCGGATCCAGCGGCCCGGGGCGTCCTCCGAGACCGGCTGGGACAGGTACCA
Organism: Kitasatospora sp. NPDC048540; assembly: GCF_040651175.1. NCBI lineage: Bacteria > Bacillati > Actinomycetota > Actinomycetes > Kitasatosporales > Streptomycetaceae > Kitasatospora > Kitasatospora sp. NPDC048540. The sequence goes on along the minus strand of NZ_JBEZIR010000142.1, from coordinate 9,988 downwards.
CCGGGTGGTGGACACCCCGGAGTTCCTGCTGCTGTACACCGGACCGACCGTCTTCACCGCCGTGCTCAAGCGCGGCCTCGATGCCGCCGAGCGGGCCGAGCTGGCGGCCTTCGTGGCCGCCCTGAACGGCACCACGGCGGCGCCCGCCCGGCCGGCGCCGCCGCAGCGCGTCGTGCTGTCCCGGGCCGTCGCCCCCGGCCGGGGCTCAGTCCCAGAGCGCGCCGAAGGCCAGTAGCTCCTCGCGGTACTCGATCCGCCCGACCCACTCCTTCGGCCAGGCCGCCGCTCCGTGGTGCGCGCCGGCGAAGGCCCCGGTCAGGCAGGCCAGCGAGTCCGAGTCGCCGGAGGAGAAGGCGGCCCGGCGGACCGCGGCGACCGGGTCGTCGGGCAGCAGCAGGAAGCAGAGCAGCGCGGTGCCGAGGGCCTCCTCGGCGATCCAGCCGGCGCCGGTGATCTCGCACGGGTCGGTGTCGAGCGAGGGCCGGGCGAGCGCCGCGTCCAGCCGGTCGAGCTCCAGCAGGCAGTCGTCCCAGCCGCGCGCCGTGAAGCTCTCCGGCGAAGGGTCCTGGGCGTGCGCGGCCAGGTCGCCGAGCCAGAACTCGTCGTAGCGGGTCCGGTTCGCCAGCGCGTGCGCCCGCAGCAGGCCGGGCAGGTCGCCCGGCGCCGTGCCGGTGGCGAGCAGCCGGACGGCGAGCGCGGTGAGTTCGCTGGCTGCCAGCGCCGTCGGGTGCCCGTGGGTGAGGGCGGACTGGAGCTGGGCCGTGCCCGAGAACTGGCGGTCGGTCAGGCCGGGCAGCAGGCCGACCGGCGCGACCCGCATGTTGGCGCCGCAGCCCTTGGAGCCGAGGTCGCTGGCCTCCTGCCAGCGCAGCTCGTCCCGGCTGAGGCGCTGGCAGGCGCGCAGGCAGGTCATACCGGGGGCGCGGTTGTTCTGCGGGGAGCGCCACCAGTCGACGTACTCCTCGCGGACCGGCCGTTCGACCCGCAGCGGGGTGAGCGGCCCGCGCTCCTGCGCGGTGCGCAGGCCCCGGGCCAGCGCCAGCGCCATCTGGGTGTCGTCCGTCACTCGGGCGTTGCGCGGCAGCGGGAGCCGGCGCCAGTCGGGGCACGAGCGGGCGATCTCCTCGTAGGTCAGGAACTCGGTCGGGTGCCCCAGCGCGTCCCCGATCGCCAGTCCCAGCAGGGTGCCCGTCGCCCGCCCCGTCATCGTCGCTCCCTCAGATCTCGACCGTCAGCTCGGCGAGCCCGCGGATCACGTACCCCGGGCGCCACTCGGGCTCGCGGACCGCCCGCAGCCCGGGCGCCCGGCGCAGCAGCGCGCCGAACGACTCGTTGAGCTCCAGTCTGGCGAGCGGGGCGCCGAGACAGAAGTGGATTCCGGCGCCGAAGGTGATGTGCGGGTTGTCGGTGCGGCCGAGGTCCAGGCGGTCGGGGTCGGTGAATCGGGCGGGGTCGCGGTTGGCGGAGCCGAACAGCAGGGCGACCTCGGAGCCGCGCGGGATGGTGACCCCGGCGACCTCGATGTCCTCCAGCACCCAGCGCTCGAACATCTGCAGCGGGGTGTCCCAGCGCATCAGTTCCTCGACGGCGGTGGGCAGCAGGCCGTCCACGTCGGCGCGCAGCCGGGCGAGTTCACCGGGGTTGCGCAGCAGGGCCCACCAGCCGTTGCCGGTGGTGTTGACGGTGGCCTCGTGGCCGGCGTTGAGCAGCAGGACGCAGGTGGAGACCATCTCCTGCTCGCTGAGTGCGTCGGCGCCCTCCTGGGCCTGGATCAGCGCGCTGATCAGGTCGGTGCCGGGGGCGGTGCGGCGTTCGCGGATCAGGGCGCGCAGGTAGTCCGAGAACTCGGTGCTGGCGCGGACGGCCCGCTCGGCCGTCTCCTTGGACGGGTTGAGCTCGAACATGCCGGTGATGTCGGCGGACCAGGGCCGCAGCAGGTGCCGGTCGGACTCCGGGACGCCCAGCATCTCGGCGATCACGGCGACCGGCAGCGGTTCGGCGACGGCGGCGATCAGGTCCCCGCCGCCGTCCTCGATCAGCGCGCCGACCAGTTCGTCGGCGAGCCGGGCAACGGTCGGGCGCAGTGACTCGACCATTCTCGGGGTGAAGGCCTTGGAGACCAGCCGCCGGATCCGGGTGTGGTCGGGGGCCTCCAGGTCGAGCAGCCCGTTGTCGTTGAGGGTGTGGAAGGGCTCGTACGCCGGGTCGGGGGCCGGGCGGCCGAACTCCTCGTGGGTGTGGCGGTGGGTGTAGGTGCGGCCGAGGCGGCGGTCCCGCAGCAGGGCACTGACGTCGGCGTACCGGGAGACCAGCCACTGTCCGGTGGGTTCGTAGTGGCTGACCGGGGCGTGCTCGCGCAGTTGGGCGTACGCGTCGTAGGGGTGCGCCACGAACGCGGCCGACCACGGGTCGAAGGTGTCGATCGCCATTGATCACTCCTGCTCGTCGGGGTGCCATCGTAATGACTCGGCCACCGTCCCGGCCGATCATGATTTGAATGATCATCGGGCTGATATCTTCGCGCTGCCGTACCAGCGACCAGGGGGAACCAGACATGCCGCGATCCGTCGGACGACACCTCGGAAGACACCTCGGACACCTCGCGGCGGCGGCGGCCGTCCTCGCCGTCCCCGCCTGCACCGGCATCGGCGCCGGCCCGGCGCCGAAGCCCGCCACCGCTCCCCCGGCGGCGCCGCTGGCCGGACCGGGCAGCATCGTGGTCGCCCGCTGCGACCGCTTCGCCGCCGAGTCGGACACCCCCGGCACCAAGGACCACCGGGTCACCGTCACCGCGTACGCGGCCGCCGACGGCGCCCGGATCGACGGGCGGACCACCGTCCTGCCGGACGGCGCCGTGGTCGAACCGCTCTGCGGGCAGCCCCGGGACAGCTCCGCCGAGGCCGACCGGCAGCTCTTCGACACCGGCTTCAGCAGGATCGCCGGCACCCTCCCGGGCCCCGGCGGTTCCGGCACCGTCGCCACCGCCTTCAGCCTGACCGACGGTTCGCCCGCCGCCGGACCGGCCGTCGAGGGCCACGCCCCGGCCTTCCAGGCGGGCACCGCCCTGCTCTGGTACGAGAGCGCGGACCGGCGGCTCGCCGCCCGGGACCTCGCCCACCCCGAGGCCGCTCCCACCGCCCACGGCGCCGCCGTCGGGGCCGACTTCACCCTCACCGGCGGCCAGGCCTGGCCGACCCGCCCGTTCGACAGCACCCCCGACCAGGTGGTGCCCGCCCCCGACGGCACCGCCGCAGCGGGCAGCGGGCCCACCCTCTGGCAGCGCGGGGACGTCGCCGCGTACGACGCCCGGTACGTGGAACCCGCCACGCTCGGCCCGAACGGCAACGGCCGGGCGGTGGTGCCCGGTTCGGAGTCGGTCCCGCGCTGCAGCCCGCGGCTGTGGACGGACCCGGCCACCCTGCTCTGCATGTCCCGCGACGACCTGCTGCTGATCCACTTCACGGCCGGCCACGCCGCGGTCGACGGCGTCACCGGGCTGCTGCCGCGGGACCCGTACCGGCACCTGGACAGCGTCGTGGCGGCGCCCGACGGGCGGTCGCTGGCGTACCTGGCGGCCGAGAGCGGCACCACGTCGACGCTCTACCGGGTCGGTCTGGACACCGGCTCCCTGCCGGTCAGGATCGGCCGGCTGGACGCCCCCGACGCCGCCCCGCAGACCGCGGGCACCACGCACCTGGTCGGCTGGCAGTAGCCCGGCGCGGGCGGCGCCGTCACTCCCCCGCGACCAGCCGCCGCACCAGCGCCGGCAGCGCGGTCGAGATCGGCTCGCGCACCACCTCGGCGGCCGCCGGGTCGTACGGGGTGGGCTCGGCGTTCACCACCACCAGCCGGGCGCCGTGCTCCAGCGCGATCTGCGGCAGCGCCGCCACCGGGTGCACCCGCAGCGTGCTGCCGACCGCGATGAACAGGTCGCAGGCCTTCGCGATGGCCTCGGCCTGCGCCAGCACCACCGGGTCGAGCAGCTCGCCGAACATCACCGTGCAGGGCTTCAGCACCCCGCCGCAGGCCGTGCACGCCGGATCCGGCTCACCCGCCGCGACCCGCGCCAGCGCATCCGCCATCGCGCCGCGCTCCCCACAGCCGACGCACTCCACCCGGTGCGCGGTGCCGTGCAGTTCGAGCACCTTGCGGTCGGGCAGGCCGGAGCGCTGGTGCAGGCCGTCGACGTTCTGGGTCAGCACCCGCACCGGCAGCCCGCTGCGCTCCAGCTCGACCAGCGCGAGGTGGCCCGGGTTGGGCTCGGCCGCGAGGGCGCCGGTCCGCGCCCGCATCAGCCAGGCCCGGCGGCGCACCAGGGGGTCGGCCAGGTACGGGCCGATCGTGACCAGTTCCCGCGCGGCCGGGTCGCGCTGCCACAGGCCGTTCGGGCCGCGGTAGTCGGGGATGCCGGAGTCGGTCGAGATGCCCGCGCCGGTCAGCACGGCGATCAGGGGGCGCATGGCGTTCACACCTGCCGACGGTACGGCCCGAACACCCGCCCGCGCGAGCGGGTTTGCGCCCGCCGCGGCCACCTCGGCTAGCGTGGAGCGGTGACCAGCGCCCGAGCCCTGAAGACCTGGCTGACCAGCCGCACACCCGCCCAGCTGACCGAACTGCTGGAGCAGCGGCAGCTGCCGTACACGGCCGGCGCCGGCCTGGAGGACCCGGCACGGCTCGCCGAGCACCTGCTCACCGCGAACTCCGCCCTGCTCGGGATGATCTCCATCGACCAGGCCGAACTCCAGGCCCTCACCGCCACCGTGGAGCTCGCCGAGGAACTGCACGGCCCGCTCCCGGTGCAGGCGACCGGTGCCGCCCCGGCTGGCTTCACCGGCGGGCGGCCCTCGTACCGGCCGGCCGGGTACGCCGTCCGGCCGCCCGACCCGGCCGAACGCGCGGTCCCCAGGGCCAAGTTGGTCGACCGGCTCGGCCCGCGGGTGGCCCCCGTCCTGGACCGCCTGGCCGAACGGGCGCTGCTCCTGCCGCCGCACGGTACCCGGCTCACCGTTCCGGCCGTCCTGCACCAGCGCGTCGGCGAGCTGCGCGGACTGGGCCGGCCGCTCGCGGTCCTGCTCACCGCGGCCTACAAGGCCGCCGAGGTGCGCATCGTCGAGGACGCCCTCGGCCTGCCGCGGGCACCGCACCGGGACGCCGCGCAGCGGCAGATCGTCGACCTGCTGCAGGACGCCGCCGCCGTCCGCCGGATGGTCGCGGACGCCCCCGCCGACGTGCTGGAGCTGCTCGGCCTGCTGCTGGCGGGGGCACCGCGGCTGCGCACGGACTGCTTCGTCCAGGAGTCCGCGAACTCCTACAGCGGCGCACCCGGCTGGTTCCACTTCCGGGAGGGCGGCTCGGGTGACCGGGCGACGGACTGGCTGGCCGTCCGCGGCCTGCTCGTCCCCTCCGGCCCCGACCTGGCCGAACTGCCGTACGAGATCGGCTCCGCCCTGCGCGTCACCCCCACCGAGCTGGACCTCGCCCTCGACCCGCCCGTCCCCGGCCCGGCCCCCGCACTGCCGGCCTTCTCCGCCGGGGAGGCCCAGGCCGCCGCCACCGCGGCCGTCTCCCAGGTGGAGCTGGTGCTCAGGGCGGTCGCGGCGGCCCCGCTCGCCGTCCGCCGCAACGGCGGCGTCGCGGTCCGGGACACCCGGCGGCTGGCGAAGAGCGTCGGCACCGACGAGCCGCGCACCCGCCTTTGGCTGGACCTCGCCGCCAACGCCGGCCTGATCGCCCCGCACCGCGGCGCCCCGCCGGCCACCCGCGGCCGCAAGCCGGCCCCGCCGCCGCCCGCCCGGATCCTGCCCACCGAACGGTACGACCGGTGGCTGGCGGCGCCGCCCGCCGACCGCCTGGTACCGCTGATCGCCACCTGGGCGGCCACCCCCGAGGTGTTCAGCCACTGGCCGGCCCCGGACGACACCCCGGTCGCCCTGGTCACCCCGCAGGACCCGCACTGCACGGCGCTGCGCCGCGCCGTGCTGGAGGCGCTGGCGCTGCTGCCCGCGGGCCACGGACTGGGAGCCGCGGCCGGTCTCGGCCCCGCACGCGTCGAGGACCTGGTCGAGGCCGCCCGCTGGCACCTGCCCGTGGCCATCGAACAGATCGCCGACCCCGTCGCCCTGACGCTGGCCACCCTGCACGAGGCCGAGGCGGTCGGGGTGGTCGCCCACGGCGCGCTCACCCCCGTCGGACACGCCGTCCTCGCGCTGCTGCGGGCCGGGGCCGACCGCTGGTTCCCCGCGGTGCCCGGCACCGGGCCCTCGCTCGACGGGCACCCCGAACTGGCGCGCGCCGTCGGCGCGTTGCGGACCGCCCTGGCCGAACTGGTGCCTGCGCCGCTCACCACCGCCCGGTTCCAGGCCGACCTCACCGTCGTGGTGCCCGGCCAGGCCGCGCCCGAACTCGCCGAACTGCTCCAGTCCGTGGCCGACCGCGAGTCCGACGGGCACGCCGTGGTCTGGCGGATCGGCGCGGCCTCGGTCCGCCGGGCCCTGGACGCGGGCGCCGACGCCGCCGACCTGCTGGCCCGCCTCACGGAGGCGTCCGAGGGCGCGCTGCCCCTGCCGCAGACCCTGGACTACCTGGTCAAGGACACCGCCAGGACGCACGGCCGGGTCCGGGTGGTGCGCTCCACCTGCTGTCTGCGCTCCGACGACGAGGCGCTCGTCCTGGAACTCTCCAAGGCGCGGGCCCTCGCCGGGCTCGGGCTGCGCCGGATCGCCCCCACCGTGCTGATCAGCACCGCCTCCCCGGCCGACACCCTGACCGCGCTGCGGCGGGCGGGCTACGCCCCGGTCCTGGAGGCGGAGACCGGCACCACCGTGGTCGAGCGGGCCCCCGAGGAGCGGGCCGCCGCCGAGATGCCCGAACTCGACGCCGCCCGCCGCTACCTCGTCCCCGGGCCGGGCTCGCCGGCGGCGCTCGCGGCGGCCGTGCTCGGCTGAGCCCGCGCGCCTGCGGGAGCGGACCCGGGGCGGGAAAACCGGATGCGGCCGGGCCGGGCGGCCCGCACACTGCACGGGAATCCACGTACCGAAGGAGTCCCGTGCAGGGTGCCGTCACCGTCTCACCGTCCGAGGTCCCCGAGCTGCTGCTCGGGCTGGCCACCGTCCGGCCGGTGTTCCTGTGGGGCGCGCCGGGGATCGGGAAGTCCTCGCTGGTACGGGAGTTCGCGGACTCGCTGGGGCTGGCGTGCGTGAGCCTGATCGGCACCCAGCTGGCGCCGGAGGACCTGGTGGGCGTCCCGCAGATCACGGCCGAGGGCCGGTCCCGGTTCTGCCCGCCGGAGTCGATCGCCCGCGACGAGCCCTACTGCCTGTTCCTGGATGAGCTCAACGCGGCCACCCCGGACGTGCAGAAGGCCTTCTACTCGCTCATCCTCGACCGGCGGATCGGCTCCTACGAACTGCCGCCCGGCTCCATCGTGATCGGCGCGGGCAACCGCGCCACCGACGGCGCACTGGCCCGCCCGATGGCATCCGCCCTGGTCAACCGCCTGGTCCACGTGCACCTGCGGGCCAGCGCCACCGACTGGCTCGGCTGGGCGGCGGGCAACGGCATCCACCCCTGGGTGACCGACTACCTCACCGACCGCCCGGACCACCTGTGGTCGGCGCCGCCCAAGACCGAGGAGGCGTTCTCCACCCCGCGCGCCTGGCACATGCTCTCGGACGCCCTGCACTCCTTCGGCCCGTCCCTCGCGGAACCCACCCTCAAGGTGCTGGCACACGGCCTGCTCACCCCGCAGCACGCGGTCGGCTTCTGCGGGTACGCGAAGATCGTCCGCAACTCCTACGGCCTGGACGCCATCCTCAAGGGCGACGCCCGCTGGCCGCACCGCCCGGAGGACCGGGACCTGCTGTACTACCTGGCGGACGCCTTCCGCACCCGGCTGGTCAAGGAGCTCCCCGCCCGCAAGGAGCACGTCTCCAACCAGCTGCGGCAGACCGCCTACCGGGCCAAGTCGCTGCTGATCCAGCTCGCCGAGATCTCCGTCGAGGTGGCCCAGACCGTGATCGCCGACGGCGCCGACGGCAACCCGGAACTGCCCGCCTGGTTCCTGGTCGAAGCCGCCCGCGACATGCCCCGCCTGGTCGAGGCCCGCCGGTGAGCGGCCGGACGGGCCGCGGCGCGAAGGCCAAGGAGCCGGCCCCCGACCCCGCCGCGGAGGCGTTCGCCGAAGGCGTCCGGCTGCTGCGCGGGAACCACGCGCTCACCTCGGTGGGCCGGATCTGCCGCTCCGCCGACTGCGCCGAGTGCCCCGCCGACGGCTGGGCGGTGGCCGACTCCAACGGCACCGTGCACGCCAACCCCCGGCGCCGCGCCGAACCCGCCGAATGGGCCTGGGTGCTGGCGCACTGTCTGCTCCACCTCGGCCTCGGCCACCTCCCCGCCGCCGAGGGCCGCCGCACCCCGCCCGACGCCCACGACCTGGCCGCCCGCTGCGCGGTGGTCATCCGCTTCCAGAGCACCTTCCTCACCGGCCGGCCGCCGTTCGACCTCCCCGCCGTGCTGCCCGCCGGCGACGAGGAGGAGCTGACCGCCCGCTGGCGCCGCGACGGCCTGCCGAAACTGCCCGCCGTCGGCGGCAGCGGGCCCGACCAGTTGCTGCTGCCCTGGACCGGGCCCGCCCCGCCCGAGGACTGGACCCTGGCCTTCGCCGCCGCCCTCACCCGGACCATGTCCGCCGCGATGGACGTGGCCGGCGGCCGCCGTGACCGGATCACCGGCGAACGCGCCCCCGAACGCCCCTGGACCAGGGCGCTCAACTGGTTCATCTCCTCGTACCCGCTGCTCGGCGGCCTGGCCGCGGGCATCACCCTGGTCGCCGACGCCGAACTCGCCCGCGCCCACGGCATCGCCATCGCCGCCGTCGACGCCCGGGCCGGCGAGATCTACCTCAACCCGCTGCGCCGGTACAGCGACGAGGAGTGGCGCTTCGTCCTCGCCCACGAGATGCTGCACGCCGCCTGCGGCACCAGGACCGGCGCGGGGCCCGCGACCCGTACCTGTTCAACGTCGCCGCGGACTACGTGATCAACGGTTGGCTGCTGGAGATGGGCGTCGGCGAGATGCCCGAAGCGCTGCTGCACGACCCCGGGCTGAGCGGCCTGTCGGCGGAGGAAGTCTACGACCGGATCGTCCGCGACCAGCGCCGGGTCCGCCGCCTCGCCACCCTGGCGGGCAAGGGGCACACCGACATCCTCGGCGAGCCGCTCGGCCCCCCGCGCGACTACGTCGACCTGGACGACTTCTACCGCCGCGGCCTGCAGCAGGGCTTCGAACTGCACTCCCGCGGCCGCGGCCTGCTCCCGGCCGGCCTGGTCGAGGAGATCCGCGCGCTCGACCACCCGCCGGTGCCCTGGGACGCCCGGCTGGCCCGCTGGTTCGACGAGTTCGTCCCCGCCCCGACCGCGCACCGCAGCTACGCCAGGCCCTCCCGCCGGCAGGCCTCCACCCCGGACATCCCGCGGGCCGGCCGCTCCTTCCCGCCCGAGGAGGTCGCCCGCTGCACCTTCGGCGTCGTCCTCGACACCTCCGGCTCGATGGACCGCCGGCTGCTCGGCAAGGCGCTGGGCGCCATCGCCTCGTACGCGGCCGCCCGCGAGGTCCCCGCCGCCCGGGTGGTGTTCTGCGACGCGGCACCGTACGACGCCGGCTTCCTGCCGCCGCAGGAGATCGCCGGCCGGGTCCGGGTGCGCGGCCGCGGCGGAACCGTCCTGCAACCCGGCATCGACCTGCTGGAACGAGCCGAGGACTTCCCATCCGCGGCGCCGGTCCTGGTCATCACCGACGGCGAGTGCGACGTCCTGCGGCTGCGCCGCGACCACGCCTACCTGGTCCCCCGGGACGCGGCCCTCCCGTTCACCCCCCGCGGGCCCGTGTTCCACGTCCGCTAGCTGTATTGACCCGCAGGGTTGTTGACACGGCTGATCGGTGGTTGTCCTCCGATGGCGGTGTGGCAGCGATGGTAGTTGTAGCGGTGGAG
>NZ_JBEZIR010000141.1:0-21905 GCF_040651175.1 Kitasatospora sp. NPDC048540 | reverse complement strand
GGTCGCCGCCTTCGTGCTGACCAACAAGGTCTACTCGCCGCAGTACGTGCTCTGGCTGATCCCGCTGGCCGCGCTGGCCCGCCCGCGCTGGCGCGCCGCGGCCCATGTTGGTCAGCTGCAGGATCCGGGCCACGTCGAGCGGCACCCGGGTGCCGTTCAGCGGGACCAGGGGCAGCAGCGCGTTGGTGTCGAAGGCCCGGGCGACATCGGCCGTGGGCACGCCGTGGGCGGCGTCGACGGCGCCGATGGTGGCGTTGAGCAGCCCGGCCAGCGGCAGGGAGAGCAGTGCCGTGGCCCGTCCCTGGTCCCCCGTCAACCAGGCGGCCAGGTACGGGTCGTAGAGGTTCATCCCGAGGATCCGGGTGTGCGGTCCGGCGGCCGCCCGGAGTCGGTCGAGCACGGTGGCCAGCCCGGTGCGGACGGTGGCGATGCCGTCGAGCGTGCACCGTACGTCGATCACCCCGCCGGCCGTGCAGTGGCCGATGTCGTTGGCGCCGATGTCGAGGGTGACCAGGACCCGGTCGTCGTGGTGCGCCCGGAGGTACGTCTCCGCCTCGGCCAGCTGCGAGCCGGGGTACGGGTGCGGGTACGGGCAGCCGCCGCCGATCATCGTGGCGGTGGACTCGCCCGGGCAGCCGAGGTCGGTGAACGCGAACGCCTGCCCGGCGGCCGCCGCCCGCCCGCCGAGGACCTTCGCGATGTCCTGCGCGTAGCCGCGCCCGACCACGTGGCCGCCGTCCGGGGTCGACTGGTAGCCGGCGGCCAGCGAGTCGCCGAGCGCGAGGTAGTGGGTGGGCGTGCGGCTGTCCGAGGCCTGGGCGGCCGGGGCGGCGGAGGCGGTGGGGGCGCCCGTCAGGCCGAGCACCGAGGCGGTGAACACCACCGCGGCGAGCAGCAGTCGGAGTCTTCCGGGCAGGGCTGAGCGCATGCGGACCTCCCGTGTGGGCCGGCCGAGGGGTGGGCTCGGCCCGGTGAGGCTACTGCGCGGTAGCGCCGGTGCCCAGGGGTCGCGCACCCCCGGCCGCGGGCGCTCTTGCTCAGCCCGGGAAGGCGTACACCGCGGTGGCCTGCGCGGCGGGTTCCGGCTCCCCCTCGGCGGTGAGCGTGACGTCGACGAACGCCAGCCGCCGGCCGAGCTTGGTCACCCGGGCGGTGACCAGCACGTCGGCGCCGAGCACCGCGCGCTGGAAGCTGGTCGACTGCTGGACGGTGGTCATCGGCCCGAAGCCGCCCCGGGCCGCCGACACCGCCACCGCGCTCGCCGTGTCGGCCGCGGCCATCAGTGCCTGCCCGGACAACCCGCCGCCCTCCCGCGCCAGTTGGTCCGACCAGGGCAGCCGCAGCACCGCGTGCCGGTCGCCGGTCTCGGTCACCGACAGGCCGAGCGCCCGCACCCAGGGCGCGAAGTTGTCGGCCAGGATCTTGTCCGCCTCGGCGGTGGTCACAGTGGTCACGCCGCGATGGTAGGACGGGCCGGCTCCCTCCGGCAGCCGTTCCGGAGCGGGCGCGGCGGCTCACGCCCCCGGCGGGCCGTCCGGGCGGGCCGCGCCCTGCCGCAGGGCGAGGCGCAGCAGCTCGGCCAGGTGCAGGGCCCGTCGGCCGTCGCCGAGTTGGGCGATCTGGGTGCGGCAGCTCAGGCCGTCGGCGAGGACCAGGGTGTCGGGGGCGGCGGCGCGTACGGCGGGCATCAGCACCCGCTCGGCGGCGGCCACCGAGACCTCGTAGTGGCCGCGTTCGAAGCCGAAGTTGCCGGCCAGGCCGCAGCAGCCGGAGTCCAGTACCTCGTTGGCCAGCCCGATCCTGGCCTCGATCCGCCGGTCCGCGGCGGTGCCGAGGACGGCGTGCTGGTGGCAGTGCACCTGGGTGACGGCCCGTCCGCCCAGGTACGGGAGGTCGACCCCGGCGTCGTCCAGCAGCTCGGCCAGGGTGCGGACCCGGGCGGCGGCCGGCCGGGCCTCGGCGCCGAGCAGTCGCGGCCACTCCTCGCGCAGCGCCGCCGTGCAGCTCGGGTCGAGGCCGACCACCGGCAGGCCGGGCGGCAGCGCGCGCAGACTGCGGCGCATCACCCGTCGGGCGAGGGAGAGTTGGCCGGTGGAGACCAGGGTGAGTCCGCAGCACACCGGGCCGGCGGGCAGCCGGACGGCGAAGCCCAGGGACTCCAGCACCTCGACCGCGGCCCGGGCGGGTTCCGGATCCAGCAGGTTGGCCATGGAGTCCGGCCAGAGCAGGACGGGCCGTGCGCCGGCCGGTTCCGGGTGCCGGGCCCGGTGGTCGCGGAACCAGCGGACGAAGGTCTGCTCGGGCAGCGGCGGCAGCGCCCGCCGCGGGTCGATCCCGCCGAGCCGCTTCAGCAGGGCGCCGCCGACCGGATGCTGCAGCAGCCGGTTGGCGAGCCCCGGTGCGAGGGCCGCGCCGCGCAGCCACAGCGGCAGCCAGCCCATCGACAGGTGCGCCGCCGGCCGCAGCCGGCGCCGGTAGTGCTGGTGCAGGAACTCGGCCTTGTAGGTGGCCATGTCGACGTGGACCGGGCAGTCGCTCGCGCAGCCCTTGCACGCCAGGCACAGGTCGAGCGCCTCCCGTACCTCCGTGGAGCGCCAGCCGTCGGTGACCAGTTCGCCGCGCAGCATCTCTGCCAGCAGCCGGGCCCGGCCGCGGGTGGAGTGCCGTTCCTCGCCGGTGGCCATGTAGCTGGGGCACATCACCCCGCTCGAGGTGTCGACGCACTTGGCGACGCCGACGCAGCGGTGCACCGCCGTGAGCAGGCTGCCGCCGTCCTGCTCGTACGGCAGGGCGAGCGGCAGGTCGCGGCCGGGGAAGCGCAGGTCGGCGTCGAACGGGCGCGGGTCGACCAGGGTGCCGGGGTTGAGCAGGTGCTCCGGGTCCCAGATCCGCTTGAACCGGCGGAACAGGTCGATCACCTGCGGCGGGTACATCCGGGGCAGCAGTTCGGCGCGGGCCTGGCCGTCGCCGTGCTCCCCGGAGAGCGAACCGCCGTGCGACACCACCAGGTCGGCGGCCTCGGTCAGGAAGCTCCGGAAACCGCCGAGCCGTCCGGGATCGGTCAGCGGCCAGTCGATCCGCAGGTGCACGCAGCCCTCGCCGAAGTGCCCGTACGGGACGCCGCGCAGCCCGTGCCGGGCCAGCAGGGCACGCAACTCCCTCAGGTAGGAGCCGAGTTGCTCGACGGGGACGGCCGAGTCCTCCCAGCCGGGCCAGGCCTCGCCGCCGTCCGGCAGCCGGGTGACGATGCCCGCACCGGCCTCCCGGACGGCCCACAGCTGCCGCTGCTCGCCGGGGTCGGTGACCACGGTGACGGCGGTGTGCGGCACCCGGCGGACGGCCGTGGCCAAGTCCCGGGCCGCCTCCAGCGCCTCGGCGTCCGTGGCGCCGCCGGCCTCCAGGAACAGCCAGCAGCCGCCCTCCGGCAGCCGGTCCAGCGCGGGCGGCCGCGGTCCCGCCGCGAGCAGCGCCGCGATCAGGTCGGCGGCCATCCCCTCGACAGTCAGCGGGCCGAGCGGCAGCAGCGCGGGGACGGCGTCGGCGGCGGCCGTCTCGTCCCGGTACCCCGCCAGCACCAGCGCGCGGGCGGGCGGTTCGGCCACCAGGCGCACGGTCGCGCCGAGCACCAGCGCGCAGGTGCCCTCGGTACCGGTGAGGGCCCGGACCAGGTCGTAGCCGCGCTCGGGCAGCAGCGCGTCCAGCGGGTAGCCGGAGCCGCGGCGCGGCAGCTGCGGCATGGACCGGCGGAGGGTGGTGAGGTGGCCGGCGGCCAGGTCCTGCAGCGCGCGGTGCAGTTCGCCCTCGCGCCCGGGGAGCTGCCGCAGCCGCCGCCGCTGCTCGGGCGGGAGCGGTCCGTGGACGGTGAGTTCGGTGCCGTCGGCGAGCAGCAGGTCGAGCGAGTCCAGGTTGTCACTGGTGCGGCCCCAGGCGACCGAGTGAGCGCCGCAGGAGTCGTTGCCGATCATGCCGCCGATGGTGCAGCGGCTGTGGGTGGACGGATCGGGTCCGAAGCGCAGTCCGTGCGGGCGGGCGGCGCGCTGGAGGTCGTCCAGGACGACGCCCGGCTCGACCCGGGCGGTGCGGGTGCCGGGGTCCAGCGCGTGGATCCGGTTCAGGTGCCGCCGCAGGTCCAGCACCACCGCGCCGGGGCCGATCGCCTGGCCGCCGATGCTGGTGCCGGCGCCGCGGGCGACCAGCGGCACGCCGTACTCCCGGCACACCGCGAGCGCGGCCCGGACGTCGTCGGTGTCGGCGGGTTTGACCACCCCGAGCGGCGGGTGGCGGTAGTTGGAGGCGTCGTAGCCGTAGACCGCGCGTTCGGCGGGGTCGAAGCGGACCTCGCCGCGGACGGCGGCGGACAGGGCACGGGCCAGATCCATCCGCCCATCATCGCAGCGCGTCGGTGCGGCGCGGATCCCCCGCCGGTGGCCGGTACGCCCGGGGCCGGGTCAGCGGCGGCTCACCGGCGTCCGCCGACCGCGCCGCGGGCCAGGTGGGAGAGCTTGGCGACCTCGAAGGCCGCGTAGGCGCCGCTCGACAGCAGCGAGAACTTGACGCCCTCGCGGCCGTCCGGCCGGCGGTAGCCCTCCGGGAGGAAGCGCCGGTAGTGCTCGGCGGCGCGGTGGAAGAACTGCGGGCGCTCGGCCCTCGGCACGCACCCGGCGAGGTCGAAGACGAAGAGGTAGTGCCGGACCATCCGGGTGAACAGGTGCGGGCGGACCTCCTCGTGGCCGGGCCGCCCGTCGAGCAGGCCGAAGCTCTGCTCGTACTGGTCGAAGACGTCGAAGTGGCTGCTGCCGGGCGAACCGGCCGGGTGCAGGGTGTGCCGCCGCCGGATGGTGACGCACTCGCGGTCCAGCACGGCGATCCGGCCGGCCCCGAGCAGCGCCTCGTGGACGGCCGGGACCTCCTCGTAGTGGCCGTCCGGGAACACCGGTACGGTGCCGCGGCGCAGCAGCCGGTCCCAGACCAGCGGGGGAGCGCTGAGCAGTTCTGGGTGGTCCAGCGGGCCGAAGACCCCGGGCCCCGCGGCGGCGAGCAGTTCGGCGGCGCCGCCCGGCCAGCGGCGGCCGCGGTACTCCCGGTCGTGGCCGAACAGCAGCAGGTCCACCTCGCCGGTCTCGGCGAGCCGGTCGGCCATCGCCTGGAAGGCGTCCTCGGCCGGCAGGTGGTCGCTGTCCAGGAAGAGCAGGTACCTCCCGGTGGCGGCGGCGGCGCCCGCGTTCCTGGCCCGGCCGATCCCGACCGCCGCGTCCAGCCGCAGCACCGACACCCGCCGGTCGCGGATCTCGTACGCGTCGGCGACCCGCTCCGGGCACTGCGGGGAGCGGTCGACGACCAGCACCACCTCGAAGTCCGTGAAGGACTGCGCGAGGAGCGCGTCCAGACAGTCCTTGAGCTGCTGGTTGTGGTCGAAGGCGGGCAGCACGACGGTGATGAGCGGTGAAGCCATGGGCGGAGGCTAGGGCGCCGGGCGCGGCCCCGGCAAAGCCGGGAACTCCGGCGAAACCGGTCAATCGCGGGCATAGGCGCACAGAGCTGCGCGGAATCTTCACCGTGTGCTTACGGCCGGTACGCCGAACGGCAACCGGCCCCCGGGGTAGGGGGCGCGGCTGCCGTTCGGTCACTACCGGCCGGTACCGGCCGGTGGGGTCAGTACCAGTTGTGGGCCTGCCAGAACGCCCACGCGGCGCACGGGCTGCCGTAGGTCTCGTTCATGTACTGCAGGCCCCACTTGATCTGGGTGACCGGGTTGGTCTTCCAGTCCGCGCCCACCGAGGCCATCTTGGAGCCCGGCAGCGCCTGCATCAGGCCGTACGCGCCCGAGGACGGGTTGGTCGCGGTGACGTTCCAGCCGCTCTCGCGCTCCACGATGTTGCTGAAGCACTGCAGCTGGCCGGCCGGCACCAGCTGGGCCGCGATCTGCTGCGGGGTGCCGGTGGGCACCGGCGCGGCCAGCGGGCTGCGCGCCTGCGAACGGGAGGCGGCCTCCGCCTTGGCGCGGGCGTCCGCGTCGGCCTTCGCCTTGGCCGCCTTCGCCTTGGCCGCGGCGTCCGCCTTGGCCTTCGCGTCGGCGTCCGCCTGGGCCTGCGCCGCGTCGGCAGCGGCCTTGGCGTCGGCGTCGGCCTTCGCCTTGGCGTCCGCGTCCGCCTGGGCCTGTGCGGCGTCGGCGGCGGCCTTGGCGTCGGCGTCGGCCTTCGCCTGCTGGTCGGCCTGGGCCTTGGCGGCGTCGGCGGCGGCCTGGTCGGCGAGCACCTGCGCGTCGGGAGAGGCGGCGGCGGTGACCGGTGCGGCGGCCTCGGCGACCTTGGCGTCCTGCGGCAGCGCCAGCGCGAGGGTGGCGGAGCCGGCCACCGCGAGGGTGGCGACACCGCTGATCATCGCGGTGCGGCGGTTCCGGGGGAGCCGGTGCTTGTGGCGCTGCATGAACTGCATGGAGGGGCGACCTCTTCCGTCGGGCGGGACCGCGCCGGGCATGCGGCAGCGCAGACGGAGGTCCGGGGGGACCGGCCGTCCGCACGCCGTGTCGGACGGCCGTGGCACCCCGTCGGTGGAGCGGGGTGGGCGGGAAGGCACGGCCCGGTGGGAGCCGCGCCGCCTGGCGACGGCACATTCTTGGCAGACCCGCACGGCGGCGGCAACGAGCTGAAAACTACGGCCGGTCGTAGTCACGGCGGTCGGCGGAGCGGGCCGTCAGTGTGCCGACGGGGTTTACCCGCTCGTGATATCGGCCAAACGCGGATGGGCCGGCAGGACCGGAATTTCCGGGCTGACCAGGGCCGATGTCGCGGCAGCGGCGGGGTGGGCCGATCAGGCCCGACATCGTGCCGCGACCCGGCCGCCGCAGTCAACTATCGAGGGCCGTAGAGCCCGCGGCCGCTGTGGGCGGCCTCACAGGAACCGTCCGGCGTGCTCGGCGCAGCGTGCCCGGCCGGTCACGCTCGGACGCCGGGCGGCGGAAATCCGGTTCCCCGACCCGGCCCGGGCCCCCAGACTGACCGGATGGATCACCTGGAAGCCGCCGTCCACGCCACCGCCGAGGCCGGCAGCCGCGCCCTCGGACCGCTACGGGACCTGCCGCCCGGTACCCTCGTCCCCACCCTGGCGGCCCGGCCGGACCTGCTGGCCCTGGTGGACACCCAGCTCCGTCAGTACCGCTGGGCCCGCCGGCCCGCGGAGGTACCGACACCCACGGACGCCGCCGCCGGGACACCCGCCGTCGAGACACCCGCCGCGCTCCTGCTCGCCGCCATGGACGCCGACGGCCGCACCCGGCAGCGCGCCGTCCGCCGGATCCTCGACCGGCCCGAACCGGAGGCCGACCTGCTGCCCGTCCTGGCGCTGCGCGCCTGCGACTGGGCGGGCCCGGTCCGCGACCTGGCCCGGACCGGACTGACCGACCTGCTCGCCCGCGACCCGCTCCGGCACCTGCCGGCCGTCGCGCCCGCCGCACTGCGGTACGCCCGCCGCGGCCACGGCGGCTTCGTCGTCGACCGGATCGCCGGGTCCCTCGACCGGCTGCCGCCCGAGACCTTCCTGGTCGGCCCGTTCCGGATACCCGACCCGGCCGTCCGCCTCTTCGTCCTGCGGGCCGTCGGCGGACGGCTCGGCCTCGGCACCCTGGTCCGGCTGGCCCGGACCGAACGGCTGCCGGGACTGCGCAGCCGGTACGCCGAGCTGGCCTGCGCCGCCGTGACCGCCGTGACCGCCGTGACCGCCGTGACCGACACGGGCGGTGCGGGCGGCGCGGGCGGCGCGGACGTGGTGCGCGAGCTCGCCGGCGACCCGCGGCGCGAACTCAGGACGGCCGGCGTCGCCGCGCTGCTCCGGCTCGGCCTGACCGAGGAAGCCGCCGCCCACCTGGACGACCGGCAGCCGCTGATCCGCGCCATCGCCCGGGAGGCCGCCCGCCGCCTCGGCCGCGACGCCCGGGCCCACTACCGGGCGGCGGTCGGCGGGGGCGACCCGGCGCCCGGCGCCGTCGACGGCCTCGCCGAGACCGGCGGCCGGGCCGACGCCGACCTGCTGATCACCCTGCTCGACCACCCGTCGCACCGGGTCAGGGCCCGCGCGGTCCGCGGCCTGCGCGGGCTCGACCGGACGCCGGTCGACCACCTGGTGGCCGCCCTGCGGGACCCCTCGGACGCCGTGCTCCGGGAGGCCTCGTGGTCACTGCGGCCGCTCGCCGCCCGGCTGCCCGCCGGGCTCGCCCGCGAGCTGATGGGCGACCGGGACCGGACGGCCGCGCGCCGGGCCGGACTGCGGCTGCTGCACGAACCGGACCGCGCCCGGCGGCTGGCCGACCTGCTCACCCTGGGCGCCGACCCCGACCGGCGGCTCGCCACGGTGGCCGCCGGCGAGGCCGTCGCCCTGCTGCGCGCGGTCTGCCCGCCCCGGTGGAACGCCCCGCTGCCCGACGACTTCGCCCCCGCGGGAGCCGACCGGGAGACCCTGTACACACTCGCCGCCGCACTGGAGGCGGACGACGCCCACGCCGTCACCCGCCTCCTGCACGAGACCCTGGACCCGGCGGGCCGGGAGGCCGAACTGCAGCGGCTGAGCAACGGCCAGGCCCGCGGCGCCGGCCGGCCGGCCCGTTCCGTGCACCTCCGTTACCGGGCCGTCGACGCCGACGCGACCCAGCGGCGGATCCGCGCTGCGGTGGCCGAGGCCGTACGGTGCGGCGCGGCCCGCCCGACCGGGGCTGGTGCTGGGCACAGGACTGGCCCGGCGGCCTGGCCGTCGCCACCGACCACCTCCGCGACGAGGACCGGGCCGGGCTGCACGCGATCATCGCGGCCGCGGGCGGCCTGGCCATCGAGGAGTGCTAGCGGGCCCCGGGGCGCTCTCTCGGGCGCGGGGGTCTTTTTTGGGGGGTGCGCGGGGCGTCCCGGGGCGCGGGGGTTTTCTTGGGGGCGCGGGGAACTGCGCGGGGACGGAAGGTGCGGCGCCATTGCTCCCGTTTCGTGGGAGGTCCCGCGGTGCGGGGGTTTTCTTGGGGGCGCGGGGAACTGCGCGAGGGCGGTAGGTGCGGCGCCGTCACTCCCGTTTCGCGCAGTTCCCCGCGCCCCTGGGGGGTGGGTGGTTGCGGTTGGGGGTTTGGGTGCGGCGCCGTTGCTTCCGTTTCGCGCAGTTCCCCGCGCCCCTGAGGGATCCCGCGTCCCTGAGGGTCCCGCCCCTGGGGGGATCCCGCGCGGCCGGGGGATCCCGTGTCTCTGGGGATCCCGCGCAGTTGGGGGGTGGGGGGTGGGGTCGATACTGGGCCGATGGTGATCGTTCTCGTCCTTGGACTGCTGCTTGCGCTCGGCGGCGTCGGACTCGTGCAGTGGTACCTCTGGCGGCGGTTGGTGCGGGATGTCAGTGCACCGGGCGGTTGGTACCGGCGGGCCGGGACGGTGGTGGCCGTGCTGTTGCCGGTGCTGAGTGTGGTGGCGCTGGTCGGCGGGCGGACGTTGCCGTTGGCCGTGGAGCGGTGGTTCGCCTGGCCGGGGTACCTGTGGCTGGCGCTGATGCTGTACCTGGTGCTGGCCCTGCTGGTGGGCGAGGCCGTCCGGCCGTTGCTGCTGCGGCTTCCCCGGCCCGAACGCCGGGCGGAGCAGCCGCAGGAGCCCGCCGGCCCGGCGGACCCGGGCCGGCGGCTGCTGGTGGCCCGGACGGTGGCCGTCGCCGCCGGTGGTGCGGCCGCCGCGGTGGTCGGCACCGGGATGTACGGGGTGCTGCGCGGTCCGGCGGTCAAGCAGGTGACGGTGCCGCTGGCGAAGCTGCCGCGGCAGGCGCACGGCTACCGCATCGCGGTGGTCAGCGACATCCACCTGGGCCCGATCCTGGGTCGCTCGCACACCCAGCGGATCGTGGACACCATCAACCGCACCCAGCCCGACCTGATCGCCGTGGTCGGCGACCTGGTCGACGGCACGGTGCCCGAGCTCGGCCCGGCGGCCCTGCCGCTGGCGCAACTGCGGGCCCGGGACGGGGCGTTCTTCGTCACCGGCAACCACGAGTACTTCTCCGGCGCCGCGCCCTGGGTGGAGTTCGTCCGCGAGCTGGGCGTCCACCCGCTGGAGAACTCCAGGACCGAGCTGCCGTGGTTCGACCTGGCTGGCGTCAACGACCTCCAGGGCACCTCCGAGGGCCAGGGGCCGGACTACGCGAAGGCGCTCGGTGACCGCGACCGGACCCGGACCGCCGTCCTGCTGGCCCATCAGCCGGTGACCATCCACCAGACGGTTCGCTACGGCGTCGACCTCCAGCTGTCCGGGCACACCCACGGCGGGCAGCTGTGGCCCGGCAACTACCTTGCGGCGCTGGCCAATCCGACCGTCGCCGGGCTGGAGCGGTACGGCGACACCCAGCTGTACGTGACCCGTGGCGCCGGTGCCTGGGGCCCGCCGGTCCGGGTCGGCGCGCCCTCGGACATCACCATCGTCACGCTCGCCTCCGGCCAGGCCTGACGCACCGCCCGCGGCGGCCCGCGCCTGCCCGCGCGTGCCCACCCGGCCCACCGCGCATCTCACAGTTCAAAACGGTTCGTCTCACATTCCGGCGGCGCTGTTAGGGTCCCGGCATGAACCAGGACGCGAGGCACCGCAGTTGGGTCATGCTCGGGCTCGGCACCGCCGGGCAGACTGCCAGCACCACCGTGCTCTACGGGCTGCCCTTCCTCGTCCCGGCGTTCCAGCGCGAGTACGGCCTCTCGCTGGCGGCGGCCGGGGTGCTGGTCTCCTGCCCGGTATTCGGGATCCTGCTGTCGCTGGTGGGCTGGGGCGCGGTGGCGGACCGCTTCGGCGAGCGGATCGCGCTGGCCGCCGGGCTGCTGTCGGCCGCCGCGGTGCTGGCGGTGGCGGCGGACGCGGGCGGGGCGCGGGCGCTGGGCGCGCTGCTGGTGGCGGCGGGAGCCGCCGGGGCCTCGGTCAACTCGGCCTCCGGCCGGCTGGTGATCGGCTGGTTCCCGCCGGACCGGCGGGGCGTCGCGATGGGCGTCCGGCAGGCCTCGCAGCCGCTGGGCACCGGACTGGCCGCCGCCGCGCTGCCGCCGGTCGCCGCGGCCGCCGGGGTCGGCGGGGCCCTGCTGTGCTGCGCCGCACTGTGCGCGGTCACCGGGCTGGCCATCGCGGTGTTCGCGGTGGACCCGCCCCGGCCCGCCGGGGCCGTCCCGGGGTCCGCCGCGGCGCCGTACCGGGGCGGGTACCTGTGGCGGCTGCACGCGGTGGCCGCGCTGCTGTGCGTGCCGCAGTTCGTGGTGACCGGCTTCGCGCTGGTCTTCCTGACCCAGGCGCGCGGCTGGCCGGCCGGGGTGGCGGGCGCGGTACTGGCGGTGGCCAACCTGGCCGGCGCGGGGGTACGGCTGCTGGCGGGCTGGTGGTCCGACCGGGTCGCCAGCCGGGTCCGGCCGATCCGGTTGCTGGCCCTGGCCACGGCAGCCGATCTGGGACTGCTGGCGCTGGGCGCGGCCTGGGACTCGGCCGTCGGTACCGGTGCGCTGCTGCTGGCCTGCGGTCTGACGGTGAGTACCAACGGCCTGCACAACACGGCCGTCGCAGAGTACGCCGGGCCCCTCTGGGCGGGCCGCGCGCTCGGCGTCCACGGGGTCGGCCAGCACGGTGCGATCGTGCTGGTCCCGCCGCTGGTCGGCGCGCTGATCACCGAGCGCGGCTACACCCCGGCGTTCGCGGTGGCCGCGCTGGTCCCGCTGCTGGCGGCCGCCGTCCTGCCGTCGCAGCGCCCGCCGGCCGACTGGTCGGCGGCCCCGGCTCAGGCCAGCCGGGCGGCGGGGAGCAGCTCTGTGGAGGGCGGCCCGGCGGGCGGGCCGGAGCGCAGCAGGTCCAGGTAGTCGTCCCGGGGCAGCGGCCGGGCGCCCAGCGAGCGGATGTGCGGGCTGTCCCACTGGACGTCCAGCAGCAGCCCGCCCGCCACGGTGAACCGGTCGCCCAGGTCGGCGACCGCGACCCGGGAGGCGTCCGGGAGCCGGTGGAACATCGAGTCCAGGCTGAGCACCGGACCGGCCCGGACCCCGAAGGCGCCGCCGACCAGCTCCGCCCCCTGCCAGACCTCCACGCTGTGCGCCCAGCCCTGCTCGTGCAGCTCCTGCAGCCCGCGCCGCAGCTCCTCGGTGAGCCAGCGCGGTTCGCGGCCGGCGCCGCACTGGGCGACCACCCGGCCGAAGTCGCGGTCGACGCTGGTCGCCCAGTCGAGCCGGTTGCGCAGCCGCCTGGCGAGCCGCCGGCCGAGCCTGGCGTGGCCCGGCCGGATCACCGGCCGGGGGTCGGGCGACCACCAGGACACCTGGTAGGGGAGTTCGCCGACGTGCCCGGGCACCGCGATGGCGCCGGTGGCGACCCGGTCCTCGTACAGGGCCTCGTTCATCCAGCGGGCGTACTCGTCGGGTGCGGGCATCGGGAACAGCCCGGCCCGGTAGGCGGCGAGCAGGCTGGGCGCCCCCAGGTCGGAGCAGAACGCGGCCGGGGCGTCGGCGGGGGCGGCCGACACCGCCACGGAGTGCCACCAGTCGGTGGTCCGGCTGGTCATGCCACGCGCTCCAGGTAGCCGGTGGCCTCCAGCCGGTCCAGGTAGAAGTCCAGCAGGTGGTCGTCGACCGGCGGGATCTCGATGCCGCTGCCGTTCAGCTCCTGGGCCGCCCGGTCGCGGGAGAACAGCGGGAAGGTCGGCCGGAAGTACATCTCGCTGATCGACATCGCGGTCCCCTCGCCGCGGTCGACGAACAGCGGCACGAACGGGGTGATCGGGTGCTCCGGGTGGGTGGCCGCGTACGAGACCAGGCCCCGCACCCACCGGTGGTACGGCAGCACCTCGACCCGGCGGCCGCGGCTGCGCAGCCGCTCGGCCAGCACCGGCAGCATCGCCGGGTTGGGGTTGGTCAGGTGGTAGACCTGCCCGGTGGCGGGGGTGTTGCCCGCCAGGTGGGCCAGTGCCCGGGTGAAGGAGTCGGCCGGGACGAAGTCCAACTGGAGCTCGACCTCGGGGACTTCGCCGCTGTCGGTGAAGTACTTGATGAGCGCGCACAGTTCGGTGCCCAGGTTCATGGTGCCGGTCGCCAGGTCGCCGGTGACGTCGTTGACCCGGTAGACCGACACCGGCAGCCCGGCCGCCGCCGCGTTGTGCAGCAGCGCCTCCGCCACCCACTTGCTCTCCACGTACCCGACCGAGAGGTGCTCCGGGTGGTCCAGCGGGGTGTCCTCGCTGACCTCGGGGACCCCGGCCGCGCCGAAGCCGGCCAGCACCGCCATGGTCGACAGGTAGTGCACCGGGACCGCCCGGGAGTGCCCGGCCAGCCGGATCACCTCCCGGGTGCCGGCCACGTTGGCAGCCCTCAACTGGTGGTAGGGGTAAAGGAAGTTGACCTGTCCGCCGAGGTGGTGGACGGCGTCCACGGTGCCGGCCAGCTGCTCGAAGCGGGTGCGGCTGAGCCCCAGCAGTGGTTCGGCCAGGTCGCCGACCAGCGGCCGGACCCGGGCCGGGTCGAGGTCGCGCCGCAGGAAGCGCTGGTGGGCGGCCCGGATCCGTTCCAGCGCGTGCTCCTGGTCGGGGGCCCGGACCAGGCAGTGCACCTGGGCGTCGGTGGTGGTCAGCAGGGTGTGCAGCAGGTGGGCGCCGCAGAATCCGGTGGCGCCGGTGAGCAGGATCTCCGCGGGCTGCTCGGGCCGGGCCGCCCGCTCGCCGGAACGCCGTACCGGGAAGCCGAGTTCGGCCTCGCCGGTGAAGTCGATCCGCTGCCCGGCGAGGGTCTCCGCCGGACCCCGGCCGGCCGCGTGCAGGGCCGTGGTGAAGGCGCCGAGGGTCGGGTCGGTGAGCAGCGCACGGGTCAGGTCCCGGATCCGGTCCACGCCGATGCCGAACATGATCCGCGCCCGGGCCAGCATCTCCATCGCGAGCAGCGAATTGCCCCCCAGCTCGAAGAAGTCGTCCTCCATCGCCACCGTGTCGACGTCGAGCAACTGCGCCCACAGGTAGGCGAGTCCGTGCTCGGCGGCCTGCTCGCGACTGCGCCCGCCGTTGCCGCCGGCGCCGCGCTGGCCGGGGCGGCCGGCGCCGGCTCCGGCCATGGCGGGGCCGGTGTCGGCCAGCTCGCGCCGGTCGATCTTCCCGTTCGGGGTCAGCGGCATCCGTTCCACCGGCACGTACGCGGTCGGGACCAGGTAGTCCGGCAGCCGGTCGGCCAGGAACTCCCGGAAGTCCGGCCCGGTGCCGTCGCCCCGGGTGTAGTACGCGGTCAGCGCCCTCGCACCGGAGTTGTGCTCCGGCGCCAGCACGGTGACCAGCCCGACCGCCGGGTGTTCGGCGAGGTGCGCCTCCACCTCGGCCGGGTCGACCCGGAACCCGCGCACCTTGACCTGGTCGTCGGTGCGGCCGAGCAGTTCCAGGTTGCCGTCGGGGCGCCAGCGGGCCGAGTCGCCGGTGCGGTACATCCGGGTGCCCGCGTCCCCGGCGTACGGCTCCGGCAGGAAGCGCTCCGCGGTCAGTTCGGGCTGCCGCCAGTACCCGCGGGCCAGGCCCTGGCCGCCGAGGAAGACCTCGCCGCGGCGGCCCGGCGGTACCGGCCGCAGGGTCGGGTCCAGCACGTGCACGAAGGTGCCGAGCAGCGGCCGCCCCACCGGGACCGGGGCGTGCGCCGGGGAGGCCAGCATGCCGGGCAGGATCTCGCAGATGGTGGAGGTGATCCCGGCCTCGGTCAGCCCGTAGGCGTTGAGCAGCTGGGTGGCCGGCAGCCGGTGCAGACTGGTCCGGCAGTCCTCGGCGTGCACGGTGTCACCGCCGACGATCATCAGCCGGAGTGAGGCGGGCGGCCGGGCACCCTCCGTCATCAGGTCCAGGAACCGGTGCCAGTACGCCGGGGTCAGGTCCGCCACCGTGATGCCCAGCTCGAGGATCCGGCTGGCGAGTTCGATCGGCGCCCAGGTGAGCCGGCCGCCCAGGACCAGCGTCGAACCGCTGAGCAGCGGTGCGAAGATCTGCTCCAGCGAGGTGTCGAAGCCGAGCGCGCCCAGCTGCAGCACCCGGTCCCGGTGCGAGAGCCCGTACGCCTCGGCGGCCCGGGAGACGGTCAGTGCCATGGTGCGGTGGCTGACCGGGACGCCCTTGGGGGTGCCGGTGGTCCCGGAGGTGTACACCACGTACGCGAGGTCGTCCGGCACCGTGGTGTCGGCGGGGGCCGAGACGGAGCCGCCCGGGCCGCGGTAGTCCGACGCCAGCACCGCGGGCAGGCCGAGCCGCCCCCGGTGCTCGGTGCTGGTCACCGCGAGGGTGGCGCCGGCGTCCGAGACCAGCCGCCGCAGGCGGTGCGAGGGGTGCGCCGGATCGAGCGGCAGGAAGGCGCCCCCGGCCTTGAGCACCGCGACCAGCGCGGTGACCATGTCGGCGCTGCGTTCCAGGCAGACCGGCACCACGGTGTCGGCGGTGATCCCGCCGTCGCGCAGCGCGTGCGCGAGGCGGTCGGAGCGGCGGTCGAGCTCGCGGTAGCTGAGCCGTTCGTCCTCCGCCACCACGGCGGTCGCGTCGGGTGTCCGGGCGGCCTGCCGGCGCAACAGCCCGTGCACGGTGACGCCGCCGGCCCGGCGGCCGGCCGGCCGTAGATCGGTCCAGAGCTCGGCCACCGAGCGTAGGCACTGCTGTTCGGGGGCCGGTCCGGCGACGGTGCGCCACCCGGCGGGGACGGGGAGGTCGTCGGGCCACAGGGCGTGGACGGCCTCGTCGTTGGCGAGCACCCTGAACGGCCCGGAGTGGGGCTGCTGGGAGCGGTTCGGCTGGTCCACCGGCCATGACCTCGCAGTGCGGTGACAGGGAGGCGGCGGTTGTTGCTCCGCCAGGGCACCGGCGGGGGTTCGCCGGTGAGGCTGCTGCACCGGCGTACGGGTGCCGCGTGCGTGCTGTCCGGCCCGTCCTGTGCGGACCCGGGCCGGCCCCGATACTTTCGACTATAGGCACCCGAATGGCCCTGGGTATCATTGAGACGCATTTGTCGCGGAGCCGCAGAGCTCCCCGCCGCCGCGTCGCCGGCGGCCACTCCTCGTGCATCGGCCCACCCAACTCCTGCCTCGGGGCGAAGGGGGTAGCTCGGTTGACACGTCGAAGGCAACGCCTGATGGCCTGTTACTTCGGCTGGATGGCCGTGCTCACGCTGGTCTACTACCAGAATCCGGACGAACGGATCATCTGGTGGACCGGTATCGGCCTGTCCGGCGTCGCGGCCATCGTCATCGGCACCCGCGTCAACCGCCCGGCGCACCCGCAGTACTGGTACCTCCTCGCGGCCGGCAACCTGAGCTTCACCGCCGGCGAGGTGGTGCAGGTCATCCAGACCGAGTACCTGCACCAGTACGGCTTCCCGTCCGTGTTCGACGCGTTCTACCTCGCCGAATACCTGCTGACCGCGGTGGGCATCTACGGCTTCATCCGCTGGCGCACCGCCCAGCAGGACCGCGGCTCCATGATCGACGCGCTCATCCTGACCGTCGGCCTGGCCCTGCTGGCCTGGATCTACCTGATCGTCCCGTACGAGCGCAACCCCGATCTCACCTGGCTCCAGAAGGCCGTCTCGATCGCCTACCCGCTCGGTGACGTCCTGGTGCTGGCGATGCTGATGCGGCTGCTGGTGCCACGCGGCGGCAAGAGCAAAGCGCTGTGGCTGCTGGCCGTCGGCGTGCTCGGCATGCTGGTCGCCGACGTCGCGTACGGGCTGATCCAGCTGCACGGCACCTGGCGCATCGGCAGCCCGGTGGACCTCGGCTGGGCCGTCTTCTACTGCGCATGGGGAGCGGCCGCGCTGCACCCCTCGATGGTCGAACTCACCCGGCCGATCCCGACCCAGCAGCCGGACATCTCCGGCGGCCGCCTCACCCTGCTGGCCGGCGCCTCGATGATCGCCCCCGCCATGCTGCTGGTGGACCTCTCCCGCGGCGACGCCAGCCACGCCGGTGTGATCGGCGCCTTCTCCGCCGTCCTGTTCCTGCTGGTGCTGGCCCGGCTCGGGTCCGTCGTCCTGGTGCACCGGCACGCGGTCGCCCGCGAGCGGACACTGCGGGTGACCGGAGCGTCACTCACCGGATCGGTCACCTTCGACGAGGTCTCCGAGGCGGTCCAGTCGGCCGCCGCCGCCCTGATGCCCCGCGCGCCCCGCCGCTCCGCCCTGCTCGGCGTCCGCGCCGACGGCGGCCTGCGGGTACGGCACGGCGAGAGCGAGATGGTGCTGCGGATCCCACCCGACCGCGAACTCCAGGGCAGCCGCCTGCTGCCGGTCGAAGAGCTCGGCTCCGACCTCGAACGCCACTTCTCCGGCCTGCCCAACGCCCTGATCTGCCCGCTCGCCCTCGACAACCGGCCGATCGGCGAGCCGCTGATCGGCGTCCTGATCGTCGGCGGCACCGAGCACCAGCTCGCCGCCCTGTGGGGCACCTTCGACATCCTGGCCGCCCAGTCCGCGCTGGCCGTCGAACGCGTCATGCTGACCCGCGAGATCAGCCAGCGCAACAGCGAGGCCTACTTCCGCACCCTGGTGCAGAGCGCGTCCGACGTGATCCTGATCCTCAACCCCGACGACGGCATCCGCTACGCCAGCTCCTCGGCCCAGCGCGTGCTCGGCTACTCCGACCTGGAGGGCGTCCGGCTCAACGAGCTGATCCCGCCCGAGGAGAGCCGGCGGCTCAACCAGGCCCTGGCCCGGATGCGCACCAGGGAGCAGGCCGAACAGCGCGAACACTGGCGGCTGCTGCGCAGCGACCGCAGCGTCATCGAGGTCGAGGTGCGCTGGAACGACCTGCGCGAGGACCCGACCGTCGGCGGCCTGGTGCTGACCCTGCGCGACGTCACCGACCAGCGGCAGATGGAGCGCGAACTGACCCACCGGGCCTTCCACGACTCCCTCACCGGCCTGGCCAACCGGGTGCTGTTCCAGGACCGGGTCGGCCACGCCCTCACCCGCAGCGAACGCCGCGGCACCGTGATGGGCGTGCTCTTCCTCGACCTGGACGACTTCAAGGTGGTCAACGACACCCAGGGCCACGCCGTCGGCGACGAACTGCTGGTGGCGGTCTCGCTCCGGGTCTCCACCGCGCTGCGCACCTCCGACACCGCGGCCCGGCTCGGCGGCGACGAGTTCGCGGTACTGGTCGAGGACGCCCTGTCACCGGAGGACGTCGGCTCCACCGCGGACGCCGTGCTGAACGCCTTCGAGGAACCGTTCCGGCTCAGCTCCGGAACGGTCCGGGTGGCCGCCAGCGTCGGCGTCGCCACCACCGAGGACAGCGTGGACGCGGCCGAGCTGCTCACCCACGCCGACCTCGCCCTCTACTCCGCCAAGGCCTCCGGCAAGCGGCAGTGGTGCCAGTACCAGCCGGCGCTCCAGGTCGGCCTGGTCGAACGGCACGAGCTGAACGAGAGCCTGGACACCGCCATCGCCGAGTCCGCCTTCGCGCTGTACTACCAGCCGATCGTCGACCTGACGGACGGCGGGCTGGTGGCCTTCGAGGCGCTGGTGCGGTGGCCGCACGAGCGCCGCGGCATGGTGCTGCCGGAGGAGTTCATCTCGCTGGCCGAGGAGAGCGGCCAGATCGTCCCGCTCGGCGCCTGGGTGCTGGAGCGGGCCGCGGCCGAGGCCGCCGCCTGGCAGCGCCTCACCTCGGCCCGCCGGGACGGCGCCGGCCGGCGGCCGCTGCGGGTCAGCGTGAACGTCTCGGCCCGCCAGTTCCGCGACGCCGGGTTCGTCGACATCGTCCGGCAGGTGGTGGAGACCAGCGGCATCCAGCCCGGGACGCTGATCCTGGAGCTGACCGAGAGCGTGCTGATGCGGCGCGACGAGCGGGTGCGCACCGACATGGAGGCGCTGCGCGAGCTCGGCGTGCGGATCGCCATCGACGACTTCGGCACCGGGTACTCCTCGCTCAGCTACCTGCGGGAGTTCCCGATCTCCGTCCTGAAGATCGACAAGTCCTTCATCGACGGGCTCGGGCTCTCCCAGCAGCAGTTCGCCCTGGTCGAGGGCATCACCCGGATCGCCGACACGCTCGGTGTCCAGGTGATCGCCGAAGGGATCGAGAACAGCACCCAGCGGGACCTGCTGGCGGCCATGGGCTGCCCGCTCGGCCAGGGCTACCTGTTCGCCCGCCCGCTCACCGTCGAACAGGCGGGCGCCCTGGTCCGCGAGGACGCAGCCCCGGCCGAACTCCCCACCCGAAGGCCCTGAGGAGCTGCCCGGCTCGCGGGTTGTTCACTGTGCGGCGCCGCACCTGCCGTCCGCGCAGTTCCGCCCGCCGCCCCCGGCCGGGGCCCGCGCAGTCTCCCCGGGGGGCGTCAGGCCGTGGGGTCGCCCGACATCGCCGCTGCCAGCCGCAGGGAGGTCGCCGCCTCCGTGGCGCGCCCCTGGCGCTGGAGGGTGCGGCCGAGCATCAGGTGGGCGTACTGCTCGACCGGGTCGATCTCCAGGACCTCGCGCAGCTGCTCCTCTGCCCGCCGCAGCTGGGCGGAGTGGTAGTACGCGCGGGCCAGCAGCAGCCGCGGCCCCACCTGCCCCGGCACCTCGTCGACCACCTCGGTGAGGATCCGGGCGGCCTCCGCGTAGTGCTTGGAGTCGAAGAACAGCTCGGCGCGGGCCCAGCGCTCCGCCGTGCTCTCCTCGCGGCCAACGATGTTCACTCCGGTGTCCACTCCGGCTCCTCTCGTCGTGCGTTGTCATCGTCGATCGGTTGAACATTCACCTACTTCTCGGCATTCCCGGCCTGCCCGGACCCCGCTGTCAACACGGCCCCGGCTGGCCGAACGTCCGTCGGAGCCGAGCGGCCGGAACCTACTGTCGCCATCACACAGCCGAGGAAAGGAATGGCATGAATCGAACCTTCGGGCGCACCGCGGTCCTGCTCGCCGTCACCGGACTGTCCTGTCTGCCCGGCATCGCCGCGGCCGACGCGCCGGGCACCACCCGGACCATCGTGATCGGCGACAACAACCAGGTCGCCGGGGACGACATCTTCAACGCCGGCCGGGACAACACCGTCGGCTCGAACGACGGCTCCGGCCCCGGCCTCGGCGTCGTCCCCTCGGTCGGTCAGGCGGTGCTCATCCGCAACGTGGCGCAGGGCGACGCGATGCTGGAGTCCAGCACGGGCCCGGCCACCTTCCTCGGCCGCGTCCCGGCCAACACCCAGTTCCCGGTGGCCTACTCGGGCCGCTCGACGGCGACCTACCGCACCGAGGCCGGCCAGTACGAGCTGACCCTGGACCACACGGCGGACGGCCGGGCGGTCGCCGACTGCGCGCCCAGCGAGCACTGCCGGGTCGCCCAGGAGGTCTACGGCCTGGTCATCGACCTGCAGTAGCGGCGCCCGCGGCCGAAAGAGCCCGAGCCGCACCCGCAGCCGTACCCGTCGCACGCCGCGCCGGGTACGGCTGCGGGTGCGTCACGAGGTGGCGCAGAGCCGGAAGGTGAGCAGCCGTCCGTCGTCGTCCCGGACCGCGAGCCGGACCCGGGCGCCGACCGGCACCGCGCCGGGCAGGCCGCCGATCACCCCGGCCTGGACGGTGAAGCCCTCGTCCAGTGCGACCAGGTACGGGCGGCCCGGGTAGAGGCCGCGGCGGGTCGGGCGGAGCAGCCGCCGGACGCTGCCGGTGCCCGCGCTGAGCTCCGTGGTCAGGTCGGCGGAGCCGCAGACCGTGCAGAGCAGGGCGCCGGCCGGCATCGCCGAGTGGCACCAGCGGCAGCGGTGGTAGTGCAGGGCCGGCTCACCCTCGGTGGGGCTGGTGAGCGGACCGACGGGGGCGAACGCGGTGGACGGCGTCATCGTGCACCGCCGCGGACCGTCGCCGACCGGTTCCGTACTCCGGGCATCTCCGGCTCCTCCCTACGGATGCTGCTCAGGAAGATATGGCACTCAGTGCCCCGTGTAAAGGCACTGAGTTCCCTCCGGTCGGCCCTCGGTCCGTACGGACCCCCCGCCGAGGCGGGTCAGCCGTCCAGCGCGCTCTCGATCCCCTGCACCACCCGCCACATCGGGGTGCCGCGACGGGCTACCAGGACCACCACGTCCTCGGCCGGCCCGGCGCCGTCCCCGGGCGCGGTCCCGGCCTGCTCGCTCCAGGTGCCGATGACGAACTCCAGTGCCAGGTCGACCGCTTCGCGCACGTTGCCCGCGCCGCCGGTGCGCAGCCAGGTGCGCAGCGCGTGGTTGTGCGCCGCCACCACGGCGGCGGCGACCACGTCCGCGCGCAGGGCGCCGTCGGACCGGGCCGAGTAGCGGGCCCGCAGGTGCGCGGCGAGCGTGCGCTCGTAGCGCCAGACCACGGACAGCTCGTGGATCCGCAGGTTGGGCACCTTGCGGGTGAGCAGGTAGCGCTCGACCGAGAAGGTCGGGTTGGCCGCGTACATCCGCAGCACCAGGCGGGCCGCGTCGCAGACCTGGACCACCGGGTCGCCGCTGTCGGGGGCGGCGTCCAGGAAGGAGGTCATCTCGGCCAGCGCGCCCTCGTGGTCGGGGAAGACCACGTCCTCCTTGGAGGGGAAGTAGCGGAAGAACGAGCGCCGCCCGACCCCGGCCAGCGCGGTGATCTCGTCGATGGTGGTCTGCTCGAACCCGTGTTCCAGGAAGAGCCGGAAGGCCGCCTCGATCAGTGCGTCCCGGGTGGTCGGCCGCCCGCCCGCCGCCGTGCCCGTGCCCTGGACCTGTTCCTGCTCGCGCGCCTCGCTCATGGGGGGACGGTAGCACCGCGACGGCCCGGAGACCGTGCCCGGAGGATGCCCGAACGGCACTGAGTGTGCATAATCAGGGGTACTGAGTGCCACACCCCTAAGGAGCGTCCCATCATGAGTCAGGACTTCGACCTCTTCCGGCTCAGTGAGGAGCACGAGATGCTCCGGGAGACGGTGCGTGCGCTGTCGGAGGCGAAGATCGCTCCGTTCGCGGCGG
>NZ_JBEZIR010000140.1:0-21912 GCF_040651175.1 Kitasatospora sp. NPDC048540 | reverse complement strand
GGGCGCCCCCTCCCCCCCCGGGCGCCCCCCCCCCGCCGGGCCCCGGCGGGGGTGTCGCTCCACGCGCTCCCCGCTCCCCGCTGCCCGTTCGGCCCGGCCGACGGGCGGTCCGGCAGCCGGCGTGATCGGCTGGGACGGCCCGCCCCGAGCCCGTCCGGGCCAGCCCGAGCCGGAGCCCGTCCCGCCAGGAGCCGCGATGCCGTCCGTACTGGTCACCTCCCGGCCGCTGGACGAGTACTGCGGACTGTTCGGGCTCACCCGTGCCGCCCTGCGCGCCCTTCCCGGGCCGCTGCTCGACTGCCCGGGCGGCGCGGCCGGACTGGTGGCCGAGGCCGGTGCGCTCGGCTGCCGGGCGGTCGCGGTCGACCCCGGGTACGCGGCGCCGCCCGTCCTCGCCGCGGCGGCCCGGGCCGGGCGGCAGCGGATGGCCGAGGCCATCGGCGCGGACCCCGCGCGCCACCTGCCCCGTGGCCGGCCGGCCGACCGCTACCTGCGCAGCTGGGACCGGGCCCGGGACCTGTTCACCGCCGACGCGGCCGCCCACCCCGAGCACTACGTGGCCGGCGCGCTGCCCCGACTCCCCTTCGCGGACGGGGTGTTCGCCCTCACCCTCAGCAGCTACCTGCTGTTCGCCTACCCCGAGCTGTTCTCCCCGGCCGACCGGCTCGCCGCCCTGCTCGAACTGGTCCGGGTCACCGACCCGGCGGGCGAGGTCCGGATCCACCCGCTGCACGACTCCACCGGCCGCCGCTTCCCCGACCTGGACGAGCTGCGCGCGGACCTGGGCCGGTGCCGGGTCGGCACCGAGGTCCGGCGCTACGGGCGGCCCGTCACCCACCGGGTGCTGGTGCTGCGCGCGGCCGACCACCGCCGCCGGGCCGCCGCCGCGGCGGTCAGCGCGGAGCCGGCACGGAACCGGGAGCCGTCGGACCCGCAGCCGTCGGACCCGCAGGCGTCGGATCCGCGCCCGTCGGGCCCGCAGCGCCAGGAGCCGTGGCCTCCCCGGCGGACGGCGGACCGCTCGGCGGCGGCCCGCCCTGGACGGACCCGGCGCCGGCCGGCTCCGGAAGCCGTCTGAGCACTTCCTCCGCGACCGCCCGCCGCCGCGAGTACGGCGGTACGTTCCGGGAGTTGCGCATCTTGTAGCGGACCGCGTCGCGCAGCGCCGTACGCTGCTCCGCGGTCAGGTCGGGCAGGTCGGTGGCGGCCCGGGCCGCGAGCAGCGCCTGGAGCAGTTCGAAGGCCGAGAGGTGGCGGTCGATCGCGGTGACGATCAGGTCCAGGTTCCGCGCGTCGGGGGCGCCCTGCAGCAGGGCCAGCGCCTGGACCCGCAGGCCCTCGACGCCCGTGCCGAACAGGTCGCGGACCTGCTCGGGGGTGAAGCCGAGCGTCGGAGCGGCGACGACGGTCTTGTTCACCGAGTCCGCCAGGGTCTGCCGGTCCGCGGCCGACAGCGCCTTGGCCAGCAGCAGCCGGGTCAGCAGCCACCCGCTCAGGAAGCCGACCACGCTGAAGTACACCCCGAGCGCCGCCGCGAACCCGGCCGAGCCCGGCCCGCCGCCCACCACCGGGGCGAGCGCCCGGCCGAGCTCCCGCAGCCGCTGCGGCACCGTCCCGATCTGGGTCAGGCCCGCGCCGAGCAGGATCTTGGTCAGCCAGTCGGAGACCTGTTCCAGGTTGGTGTTGGGCGCGTAGCTCGCCGTGGAGGTGGCCGCGGGGTCCTCCGGGTGCGCGGCCGCGCCGCTGGTCAGCAGCCGGGGGACACCGAACAGGAAGCCCAGCAGCCCGCCCCCGACCGCGAAGGTCGCCGCCACCATCAGTCCGCCGCCGAGCGCCGCCGCCCAGTGCGCCGAGGCCGAGGCGAACAGCACCAGCCCGGCCACCCCGGCCGCCAGCACCCCGCCCAGTGCGATCTTCACCGCCGGTACCGGCTCGCCACCGCGCTCCAGCTCCACCGACTCCACCCCCGTCACGGTCCGTCAGGTCGCTGCGACTGTAGCCGATCCGGCCCCGCGGCATGACCCGTCCGGCAGGCCGCAGCGGGCCGCGGTGCACGGCCCGGGTGCGCGGCCGATCGGGGACGTAGCGTCCCGGTCCCGGTGGACCTGCCCGGCCGGAAGGTGCTCGACGCGGCGCGCGCTCGCCGACCCGGCGGCCGCCGCGTCCGCGGGCGCCTGCGGACATGCAGACGGCCCGTGGGCTGCTCTCCTCGACG
The DNA here is from genome assembly GCF_040651175.1 of Kitasatospora sp. NPDC048540. Lineage (NCBI taxonomy): Bacteria > Bacillati > Actinomycetota > Actinomycetes > Kitasatosporales > Streptomycetaceae > Kitasatospora > Kitasatospora sp. NPDC048540. Next base: position 19,697 of record NZ_JBEZIR010000140.1, on the reverse strand, counting down.
CCGGGCCCCGCGGGGCCCGGCCGCCGAGGCACCGGGGATGTACCGGTGAGCCCACGGGCCGGGTGACTGCTTGGGATTACGCCTCCGCCGGAGGCCTTACGGCCTCACCCCGCGCAGGCAGGGGCGGCTCTAGCGAGCAGCCACCTCACGCATCCTGATGGAACTCAACTCAGGATCACCTCCTTTCAGTGTGCCGCCACTGTAGGCACGCACCTCCGAGGAGGGCAACGGATTTATGGCCGCCGGGAACGGCGAAGGCCCGGCAGAGTGATCTGCCGGGCCTTCGTGCTACTGAGTAGCGGGGACAGGATTTGAACCTGCGACCTCTGGGTTATGAGCCCAGCGAGCTACCGAGCTGCTCCACCCCGCGTCGGTGAACCTCACAGTACGGGAGTGCCGGGCAGAAGGGAAATCCGATTCCCGGCGCGCCCCGCCCGGCCCCCACCGGCACCGGCGGCCCCGACCGGGGGCCGTCCCGGTCCGAACCGTCCGGGAACGGCGAAGGCCCGGCAGACTGGTCTGCCGGGCCTTCGTGCTACTGAGTAGCGGGGACAGGATTTGAACCTGCGACCTCTGGGTTATGAGCCCAGCGAGCTACCGAGCTGCTCCACCCCGCGTCGGTGAACCTCACAGTACGGGAGAGTCAAGCGGAAGGGAAATCCGATTCCCGGACGGCCGCCACCACCGCGGCCCCCGCGCCCGTCTCCGCCGCCGCGCCCGCCGCCGCCGCGCCCGTCACCGGCCGGGCGGGCTGCCGGGAGGCCCTGGTCCTGGCCCAGACCGCGAAGCAGACCAGCGCCGCGAAACAGGGCACCATCACCAGCGCGTACACCAGCAGGAAGCCGTCGGTGCCGAGCCCGGCCGCCGCGTTCCAGCTGCCGTGCAGGGTGATCGCCAGCAGCAGGCCGCCGGGCGCCGCCAGCCGGGCCGTCCAGCGGCGGGCGGTGGTCAGGGCGACCGCGACGCCGAGGCCGGTGAGCGCGGTGAACAGCGGGTGGGCGAACGGCGACAGCAGTCCGCGCAGGACGAAGGTGTGCACGGTGCTGTCGAAGTCGCGCAGGCTCGGGGCGTCGCCGAGGCCGATGTTGTCCAGCCGGGCCTGCTGGTCGTCGGTGAAGGCGCGGCCCAGGTAGAGGGCGTTCTCGGTGAAGGCGAAGCCGCAGGCGGTGACCGAGCCCAGCAGGGTGCCGGCGGTCAGGGTGCGCGGACTGGACCGGGCGCGGCTGCCGGGCGGGGCCGGGCGGAAGTACGGCAGCGGGCGCAGCCTGGCCCGGGCCCGCCGTGGCGGTGCGCCGGGCCGCCGGGCCCCGGGCTCCGGCCCGCGGCCGGCCAGCAGGGCGCAGGTGTCCTCGGTGCGGCAGCGCAGCCGCCGGTGGAACGGCAGCAGCAGCAGGAGCAGCGCCGCGGCCTTCGCGCTCTCCTCGATCAGCGGGGTGGCGAACTCCGCGACCAGGGTCTCGCCGCGGGCCGGGCCCTGGTGCGCGATCAGGAAGTCGCTGGCCCAGCCGTTGGCCATGATCGCGACGGTGGTCGCCGCGCAGGCGCCCCAGGCGAGGCAGAACAGGATGTGCCGCAGCGGGACCCGCGCCGTGCGGTTCAGCCAGGCCAGCGAGCCGAGGACGAAGGGCAGCGGGAGTATCGCCAGCGCGAGCCCGACCAGCAGCCCGGTGGTGCCGGTCTGCCGCTGGACCAGGTGCAGGATCAGGACCCCCGAGCCGGCCAGCGCGCAGGCGGCCAGTGCGGAGGAGAGCGCCGGCCGTCGCAGCGAGGCCAGCCGGGCCGGCAGCCGGGCCAGGCCGGGGCGGTGGCGCAGCAGCCGTCCGGTCCGCAGGGGCAGCGTCGCGGGGGCCCGCCGCACCCGCGGCCCCGGGATCCGCCGGGTGGCGTCGGCATGCGTGGACCGGTCGGCTGCGGCGGCGGCGTCGGGGCCCGCGGCGGGCGACGCCGGGGCCGACGCGCTGCCCGCGGGCGGACAGCTCACGCCGAAAGAGTAGGGGACCCGGTCCGCGGAAGGGGAGAGTGCGGAACATTCGCTACCGATTTTCTCACCTGTGGTAGCGGTGTGGCGGCGGAGTGTGTGCGGTCCGCCGCGCGCTCCCCCGGCGGCCGGTCACGCCGCTGACCGGCCGCGATTCAGCGGCGGCGGAACAGCAGGTCGTGCACGACGTGGCCCTTGGCGAGTCCGGTGCGCTCGAACTTGGTCATCGGCCGCCAGCCGGGGCGCGGGGCGTAGCCGGGGACGCTGCCCGCGGGGTGGTCGGCGGGCTCCAGCCAGCCGGTGCCGTCGCCCTCGGGGTGCAGGTTCTCCAGTCCGGCCGAGGCGGAGAGCACCTGCAGCATCTGCTCGGCGTACTCCTCCCAGTCGGTGGCGCAGTGCACCAGGGCGCCGGGCGCCAGCCGCGGCAGCACCAGGTCGAGGAAGGACTCCTGGATCAGGCGGCGCTTGTGGTGCTTGGGCTTGGGCCACGGGTCCGGGAAGTAGACCCGCAGGCCGGCCAGCGAGGCGTCGGGGAGCATGTCGCGGATCAGGATGACGGCGTCGCCCGCGGCCAGCCGCACGTTGCGCGAGTCGTCCCGCTCCAGGAACTGCAGCAGGTTGCCGTGGCCGGGGGTGTGCACGTCGGCGGCCAGGATGCCGTGGTCGGGGGCGGCGGCGGCCATGGCGGCGGTGGTGTCGCCCATCCCGAAGCCGATCTCCAGGGTGACCGGGCGGCCCTCGAACAGCTCCACCAGGTCCAGCGGGGTGCCGTCGATCGCGAAACCGTACTGCTCCCAGCTGCGGTCCAGCGCGCCGGCCTGGGCCTTGGTCATCCGGCCGCGGCGCGGCTGGAAGCTGCGGATGCGGTGCTCGCGGTGCTGCTCCTCGGTGGCCTTGTGCGGGTACATCGGCGCCGGGTATCCCGCCGGGGCGGCGGAGAGCCGGGCCGAGGGGCGCAGCTCGGTGTCGGGCGCGGCGGTCTCGGGCAGCTGGGGGCTGGGGGCAGTGGCAGTCACAATCGGCCAAGTCTAAAGGGGCGTGCGAGGGACCGGACCCGCGCGTGACGCATTCCTCACGCCGGGCGGCCGGTTCAGCCGCCGGCGTCGAGGGCGGCCAGGGCCCGGCGGGCCACCTCCCGGCCGATGCCCAGCGAGGCGGTGGCGGCGGGGGAGGGCGCGTTCAGGACGTGCACGGTGCGGCGGGCGCTCGCGGGGTCGTCCGGGTCGAACCCGGCGAACGCGAAGTCGTCCAGCAGCGAGCCGTCCCGGGCCACCGCCTGGGCCCGGACGCCGGCGGTGGCGGGCACCAGGTCGGCGGCGGTCACGGCGGGCAGCAGCCGCCGCACGGCAGCGGTGAACGCGCGCTTGGACAGCGAGCGGTGCAACTCGCCGACCTCGTAGCGCCAGTGGCGCCGGGCGATCTGCCAGGTGCCGGGGAAGGCGGCGGTCCCGGCCAGGTCGCGGACGTTCACGGTGCGCCAGTCGTAGCCCTCCCGGGCCAGCGCCGGGACGGCGTTCGGGCCGACGTGGACATCGCCGTGCACACCCCGGGTGAGGTGCACGCCGAGGAACGGGAAGGCCGGGTCGGGCACCGGGTAGACCAGGCCGCGGACCAGGTCGCGGCGGTGCTCGGCGAGTTCGTAGTACTCGCCGCGGAACGGGACGATCCGCACCCCCGGGTCGTCCCCGGCCAGCCGGGCGATCCGGTCGCTGTGCAGGCCCGCGCAGTTCACCAGGACACCGCAGCGCAGCTCGCCGGCCGAGGTCTGCACCGTGATGCCGTCCGCCCGGCGGGCGACGGCGCGCAGCTCGGTGCCGGTGCGCAGTTCGGCCCCCTTCTCCTCGGCGAGCCGGGCGTAGGCGCGGGCCACGGCCGGGAAGTCGCAGATGCCGGTGGTGCCGATGTGCAGCCCGGCCACGCCGGTGACCTGGGGTTCGTGCTCGCGGATGCCGTCCGGGCCGAGCTCGGTGACCGGGATGCCGTTCTCCCGGCCGCGTTCCGCGAGCGCGGCCAGCCGGGGCAGTTCGGCCCCGTCGGTGGCCACGATCAGCTTGCCGGTGACCTGGTGCGCGATGCCCTGCTCACGGCAGAACTCCACCATCTCGGCGGCGCCGCCGGTGGCGTACCGGGCCTTGAGCGAGCCCGGCCGGTAGTAGACGCCGCTGTGGATCACGCCGCTGTTGCGTCCGGTCTGGTGGGCGGCGAAGCCGGGTTCCTTCTCCAGCACCGCGACCGCGATCCCGGGCCTGGCCCGGGTCAGCGCGTACGCCGTGGACAGTCCGACGATCCCGCCGCCGACGACCAGCACATCGACCTCGTACCCCACTGCGGCCCCTTTCCGCCTGCTCCCCACCGTGATGGTTTCACGGTGGGGAGCCGCGGGTGGGGGTTTCCGGCTACGGCCGGGCCGGTGCGCCGTCGGCCCGCTGCCACGGCCAGCGGGCGTCGCGGCCCGCCTCCAGCAGCGGGATCAGCCGGAACGCGGCGTCGCCGAGGCCGCCGAAGGTGTGGCGCTGCGCGCCGCCGGACGGCGCGTGCCCGGTCCGGTAGCCGGCCAGGTTCCAGGTGTAGACCGGGACGTGGGCCGGTACGGGCGCCAGCGGGTCGCCCTGCCAGGTGCCGTACGCCTGCTCGTCGGTGACGATCACCACCCGGTCCTGCCCGCGGTAGTGGGCGCGGACGGCGCCGGCGGTGTCGGTGCCGCCGAGGTCGCCGAAGCGCTCCACGGTCCGCAGCACCGAGTCACCCGGGCCGGTGTCCAGGCGCCGGCTGGTCGAGCCGAACTCCACCAGGTCGGCGTCGGCGGCCCGCAGGGCCAGCGCGCTGCCGAAGACGGCGGCCGAGTCCGCGCGGTTGAGCTGGGTCTGCGCACCGGGCCGGTCGAACATCGAGCCCGAGCGGTCCACCAGGACCAGGGTGCGTCCCGGCAGCGCGGGCACGTTGGCCAGCGCGTGCCCGAGCGCCCGCTCCAGCGGCTGGGCCCAGCGCAGCGAGGGCGCGTGCCGGTACGCCGCCAGGTAGCGGAACGGGAACTGCCGTGAGCGCCGCACCTCCTGGGGGTCGCTGATCCGTCGGGCGACCTGCTCGGCGACCTCGTCGCGGACCCCGGCGCGGTCGAAGTTGCGCAGGTTGCGCAGCAGCGCCATGGTCCCCATCGAGGGGATGATCGCCTCCCAGACGGCGGCGTCCAGCGGTCCCTGCAGCCAGCCGGCCAGCGCCTCCCAGGTCATCCCGGCCTCGGCCAGCCGCTCGGCGCCGTCCGGCCCGGTCACCACCGCCCGCCGTTCGTCGGCCGGCAGGGCGAGCAGCGCCCGGTGGGCGGTCAGGGCGCGGTCGGCGGCGGGCGGCTGCGCGGTGTCCGGGTGGTGCCGGCGGTCCAGCGCGTACCGGAACAGCTCGCTCTGCCCCGGCCGGGCCGGGTCGGGCGAGGGGTGGGTCAGCTCCAGGACGTCACCGAACCGGAAGCCCTTGCCCGCGGTGTCGTACTTCAGCAGTGAACGCCCGTGGTAGAGACGGCGGGTGGCGTCGGCGACGCCGCGCTTGAGCGGCTTCGGCAGCGCGCGGCCGTACCGGGAGGTCCAGTAGGCGAGCAGCTCGCCGGGCTCGTCGGCCCGCTGCAGGACCGCGTCGACGGCCTGCCGGGAGTGCCCGGGGGCGCCGGCGTCCAGCCGGGCCCGGGTGAACTCGGCGGCGCCGACCAGCGAGGCGGTGCGCAGGTTGCCGTCGGCCCGCAGCCAGCGCAGCAGGCCGAGGGTCCACTCCGGGTCCTCGACGGCGAACTGCCGTACCAGCGCGGTGTAGCGGTCGTCGCGGCTGCCGCCGCGCTCGTAGAAGGTGTCCTGGCCGACCAGGTTGGCGACGGCGAGCAGGAAGAGCTCCGACTTCCCGTCCCGCAGGTACCCGGTGCCGCGCTCGTGGTTGGCGGTCACCCGCCCGGTGGTCGCGACCGGCGACGACGGGCCCGACGGACCCGCCTTTCCCCGGCGGAGGTTGAAACGGGACATGCGGAATTCCCCCTGCTGGATGTGGTGGAGTGGACGAGGGGGAGGCCGGCCGGTGCACCCGAGATCGGATTCGGCCGTGGTCGGTGAATTTCGTTTCAACGCGCCACGAAGGACGCTCCACGGAAGTAACCACGGCCCTCGCACCGGGTGCACCGGCGCTGTGCCTCCCGAGATCGGATGCGGGTACCGGCGGATTTCTTGGAGGAAGTAGCCGGTACCCGGCGCACCGGGAGGTGCGGACATGCTGGGACTGCTGGTGTCGACATGCGTCCGGAGAACCGGAAGCGGCAGGGGCATCGGCTATTGCTCTACCCGACTGAGCTACACCGGCCGAGACCGGCGGCGGGGCTCGAACCCGCGACCCATAGATTAAGAAGTAGCCCCGGCCTGCGCACCCGGACGTTTTTCGACGGTCGCCGGACCATGAATCCGGCGACCAGCTGTCACATCTCCCCCGCACTCCGGCCGCCGCCGGAATGAGGGTGTCCGGAGAACCGGCCGGCAGGGGCATGAAAGTCAGGTGCTCTGTCCGCTGAGCTACACCGGCCGAAACCGGCAGCGGGATTCGAACCCGCGACCGCCTGATCCGAAGGAGCCTCTGCCTGCGCACCCGGACGAGGACGACGGTAGCCAATGCACCGCCGGACCCGCACCGCAATTAGCCGGAGGCGGTCAGCACCAGCCGGGCCCGCTCGGCCAGTTCCCGCACCCGGCGCTCGGCCTGGTACGGCTCCAGCAGCCGGAGCATCTCCACCACGTACTCCCGGCTGCGGTGCGAGGAGATCCGGCCGGCCACCTCCACCGCCCGCTCGCCGGCCGCCACCGCCGCGTCCAGGTCACCGGCCTCCGCCTCCGCCATCGCGGAGACGAACAGCCGCAGGCCGTGCGAGCGCACGTACCCCTCGGTCGGCCGGGCCAGCGCCTCCCGGGTGAAGTGCCGCACCTTGGCGGGCACGCCGAGGTCCCGGAAGCACTCGGCGGCGTCCGCGGCCAGCCGGTCGTAGGCGTAGAAGTCGATCCAGGTCGGGTCCGGGTCCCCGGGCCGGGACCGGTCCAGCGCCGTCTCCGCGGCCGCCAGGGCCGCCGAACAGGCGGCCGCCGACCCGGCCTTGGCCTGCGCCCTGGCCTCCACCAGGTGGAAGAAGCTCATCGTCCGCGCGGTGGCCAGCCCCCGGTTGCGTTCCAGGGCCGCCTGCGCCAGGTCGATCGCCTCGTCCGGGAAGTTCCGGTACGCCGCCTGCAGGCTCATCGAGGCCAGCACGTAGCCGCCCAGGGGCACGTCGCCGGCGGCCCGGGCCAGGCGCAGTGCCTGGATGTAGTAGCGCTGCGCGGCCTCGTGCTGACCGGTGTCGAACGCCATCCACCCGGCCAGCCGGGTCAGTTCGGCCGTCGCGCCGAACAGCGCCCGGCCGACCGCGTCGCTGTAGGAGGCCAGCAGCAGCGGCGCCGCCTCCACCCGCAGGCACTCCGGCACCATCGACGAACGCCAGTCCCCGCCGCCGTACTTGGAGTCCCAGCGCCTGGCCTCCTGGGCGGCCTCGCGGAGCTTGGCCGCGTCCGAGTGCCCGACCCGGTAGCCGGACAGGTCCGGCGCCGGGGCCTCCCGGGCGACCGAGCCGTCCGCCGGGGCGATCAGCCAGCGCGAGACCGGTGTGGCGTACGCCGCCACCGAGAAGGTGCCGGCCAGGCTGTCGCTCCACCGCCCGCCGCCCGGCCCGCGCCGCAGGTCCAGGTCCACCCGCCACAGTTCGGTCGCCGACCGCACCGCCTCCGGCACCTCGCGCGGGAACTCCAGCCCCAGCTCCGGCGTCGGGTGCGAGTCGGCCAGGCCGATCTCCTCCAGCGGCACCGGGCGGCCCAGCTTGTTGCCGAGCGCGGTCGCGATCAGGTGCGGGACCGGGCGCTGCGGCACCATCCCCTTGGTCACCCAGCGGGCCACCGAGGTCTTGTCGTAGCGCAGCGTCAGACCGCGCTGGGCGCCGAGGTCGTTGACCCGGCGGGCCAGGCCGGCGTTGCTGATCTGGGCCAGCGACAGGAGCGCGCCGAGCCGTTCGTTCGGCCCTCGTGAGGTGACGGTCATGGTGGCGGTGGCACCCCCTGGCGACGTCGTGCGCGGATGGCGGCGAGCGGCAGGCGGCGGCGGCCCGCCCGAGGGTGTCCGCTCCATACTGCTGCACCTAGCGTAGTCGTACGGGTTCCGAGGGTTAAGAGGCTGCATTCCGGATGGCGGGATCGCGCGCCCGCGTGTCCGGCTCCGGCCCGGCGGCGGACCGGGCCGGTACGCCCCCTCCGGCCGCGGCCCGTCACCGCCGGAGGGGCGTGCTCCGGTCGTGTGCCGATGTGCGCCACCCGTGCCCCCTGGCTCGCCTGGCAGGTCGGCGATTCGCTGGAGGCCGTGGAACGGCCCGCCGCCGAGGACCCGGCGGGCCGGGGGAGACCGTCGCCCCCGTCCCCGCGGGCGACGGTCGGTCCGGGAGGGCATGCGGATGCCCTCCCGGGCTGTGCGGCGCCTTTCGGCCATCCGGAGATGTCCATGCCATGGACGGGCCCCGGGCCGGCCCGGCGGCCCCGCGCCAGGGGCGGACCGGGCCACGGAGGGGGAGGCCCGGGCCGCCGCCCGCGGACCGGCAGGACCACCCGCGCCCGGACCGCCCCGACGGCTACCGCCACCCGCGCCCGCGCCGACGCGCCCGATTTCGCCCCCGCAACACGGGTCACCACCGGCCCGTCCAGTGGCACGATGTCTCCTGACGGCGTGCCGGCCCGAGATCCCCCCAGCGCGCCCGATCCCTCGTCAGGCGGAGGCGCGATGCGGTGGCTCACCGGCTGGAGCGGGTCCCCCGGCACCGGCGACCCGGCCCTGGCGGCCGTCCGCCCCCTGGCCGGCACCGCCCTGTGGAGCGGACCCAACCCGCTCTGGGCGGTCGGCGACTGGCGCCCGGACGAGATCCGCCTGGTCACCCTGCGCCCCGGCGGCCCGGCCACCGTCCGGCCCGGCCCCGACCCGGCCGACCCCGCCGACCGCGACTCCCCCGCCACCCTGCGCCTCGCCGTGATCGGCCACTGCGGCGCCACCGACACCGAACTCGCCGCCGGACTCGCCGCCGCCCGCGGCGGAGCCGTCCGCCACCTCACCGGCTGGCCCGGCAGCTACACCGTGGTGCTCCGCGCCGGTCTGCGCAGCACCGTCCTGCTCACCGACCTGGCCGGGCTGCAACAGGTCTTCCACACCCCCTGGAGCGGCGGCACCGCGTACGCCACCGCCGCCCTCCCGCTCGCCGACCTGGTCGGCGCCCCGCTCGACCCCGACCACCTCGCCGCCGTCCTCGCCACCCCCGAGGCGCCGGAGGTGCTCGGCACCGGCACCCCGTACGCGGGCGTCCACCGGGTGCCGCCCGGCCACACCCTCGGCATCCGCAGCGGCCGCCCCTACACCGCCGGGTACGAGCCGGAGACCCCGCCCGGCCGCTGGACCCGCGAGGAGGCCCCCGCCGTCCGCGAACTCACCCGGGCCCTGCTGGAGGCCGTCCGCTGCCGGGTCAGGACCGCCGGACCCGAGGTCCCCGCCGCCCGCGCCGCCACCGACGGCCCCGATGCCCCCGACGGCCCGGACGCCCCCGGCGGCCGCCCCGCGCAGCGCGGCCTGCCGCGCGCCCGGCTCGGCGTCGACCTCTCGTACGGCACCGCCTCCACCACCGTCGCGCTGCTCGCCGCCGCCGTCCCGATCGGCCCCGCCACGGCGGCGGCCCGACCCGGCACCCCACTGCCCGCCCTGCGCACCGGCGCCGTCAAGGGCTCATGGGCCCGTACCCCCACCGCCCCCCGGCCCACCGCGCCGGAGTCCCTGGCGGCCGTCACCCTCGGCGAGAGCGAGCGGCCCACCCTCGCCGTCGACGCGCCCCGGCTGCGCCACGTCGTCCTGCCACCCGCGCTCCCGTACGCCGAACTCGCCGGGCCGCCCGCCGGCCTGCCCGCCGGGCCGCTCACCGACGAACCCGGCGCCGCGCTGCTCACCGCCGACGCGCTCGGCGCCCGCTTCCGGGCCGGCGGCACCGACCACCTCACCGGCTACGGCGCCCGGCACGTCCTGGACGGCCACCCGGCCCGGCTGGCCGACCTGATCCGGCTCGGCCGCTCCCGCGAACTGCTCGCCCCGCTCGCCGCGCTGGCCGGCGCCGACCGGGCCACCGCCGGCGCGCTCACCGGCACCGTCCGCACCCCGGTCACCGTGCTGCGGGCCGCCCACCGCCTGGCCCGGGCCGGGTACGCGGACGCACTCGACGACCTCGCCCTCGCGCTCACCCTGCGCCGCACCCCCGAACCCGGACCGACCGCCGGGGCCGGCTCGGCCGCCGCGCTGGCCTGGGCCGTCCCCGGGCCCGCCGCCCGCTGGCTCTCCGACCAGGCCCTGGCCGGTGTCGCCCAACGGCTGCGGACGGCCGCCCGCGGCGGCGCCCCCACCGAGCTGCCCGGCGCCCGCCGGGCCCGGCTCGCCCTGCACCGGCACGCCGCCGCCTACCGCACCCTGGCCCAGGCCGGCGAACAGCGCGGCCAGCGCCTGCACGCGCCGTTCCTGGACAACCAGGTGGTCCGAGCGGCCCGGCTGCTGCCCGAGGAGGTCCGGCTGCAGCCGGGCGCCCGGCACGCGCTGCTGCACGCCGTCCTCACCGGCGCGGGCCGCACCGACCTGCCCGCCGACTGGGGCCGCGGCCCCCGCCCGGACCGTACCGGCCCCGCCCGCACCGGACTGCGGCAGGCCGCCGACGCACTGGTCGAACTGTTCGAGCGCCCGCTGCTCGCCGAGGCCGGCCTGATCGACCACGCCGCCGTCCGGGAGTCGCTGGCCCGCGCCGCCACCCCGGAGGCCGCCCTGCCACCGGGCACCCTGGCCGGCCTCGCCGACCTGATCGCCACCGAACTGTGGCTGCGCCGGGTCGCGGCCCGCCGCCACGGCTCCTGCTGGACCGGCCTGCCCCCGGCACAGCGGCGCGCCCTGACCCGCCCGACCTGACCCACCCGCCCTGAAGCCCGGGCCCGCGCGGTCGCCGTGAGCCGGGGCTGCCCGCTCCCCGGTCGGGCGCCGCCCGGCCTGCCGCCCGCGCAGCGGCGCGGCCCGGTCCGCCCGGTCCGGAGCCCGCCCGGCCCGCCCGGCCTGCCCCCCGCGCAGCGGCGCGCCCTGACCCGCCCGACCTGACCCACCCGCCCTGAAGCCCGGGCCCGCGCGGTCGCCGTGAGCCGGGGCTGCCCGCTCCACGGTCGGGCGCCCGCGCGGCGGCGCGCCTCGGCCCGCCCGTCCTACCGCCCCGCCCGCTCCCCGGCCCGCCGCGCAGCGGCGCGTTCCGGCCCCCGCCCACGCCCCCGCCCACGGCCACGGCCACGGCCGCGTCCACGCCCACGACGGCGACGCCGTGCCGCGGCCGGTCCGGGCGCGCCCTGCCGCCGGGCCGGGCCCGATCGGCGATCATGTGCTGGTGGTCCGTCATCCGGAGGCCGCTGTGCGTGAACCCTTCCCCGTGCTCGGCGAGCCGCCCCCCGCCGCCCGCCCGGGCATCCTCGCCGCCTGCGACGGCTCGGACGGCTCGCTGTGGGCGCTCGACCGGGCGATGACCGAGGCCGAACTGTTCCGGCTGCCGCTGTACGTGCTCGCCGTCGTCAACCCGTCCCCGTCCGGCTACCCGCCCGGCATGGCCGAGCTGGTGCACGAGAGCGTCGAGCGGCTCACCGAGAGCATGGCGGACGGGCTGCGCCGGGCCGTCGCCACCGTCCAGTCGGCCCGCGAGCGCCCGTACGGCGGCGAGCTGGCCCTGCACGTGGTGCTCGGGAACGTGGTCGAGGTGGTGCTCGCCTGCACCGCCGGGCAGCACACCGTGGTGCTCGGCACCCGGGGCAACGGCGGCTTCAGCCGGCTGCTGCTGGGCTCGGTCAGCACGGCCGCGGTGCACCACGCGGCCTGCCCGGTGCTGGTCGTACCGGCCCCGCCGGCGGGCTGACCCCACCCGGCGGGCGGCGGCCCCGGTGGGCCCCGGCCACGGCGGTTCGTGGACGTCCGGGAATGTCCTCCGATGGTTGAGCGTTCATCCACCGGATCGGCGACCCCGATCGGCCGCCCCGGCCAGCCCCCCGTGACAGGAGTTCCGTCCCCCGATGAAGGTCGAGATTTTCAGCGACATCGCCTGCCCCTGGTGCTACCTCGGCAAGCGCCGCTTCGAACAGGCCCTGGACCGCTTCGCGGGCAAGGCCGAGGTCGAGGTGGTCTTCCGCCCGTACCAGCTGGTGCCGGACGCGCCCGAGAGCGCGAGCCCGCACCGCGCCTGGCTGGCCGAGCGCTACGGCCCGCAGTCGGTCGCGATGGACGACCGGGTGACCCAGCTCGGCAAGGCCGAGGGTGTGCACTTCGACTTCGACACCGCGCTGCACGTCAACACCTTCCTCGGCCACCGCCTGCTCCACCTCGCCGAGCGCGAGTACGGCGCCGCCGTCCAGTCCGAGCTGAAGGAACTGCTGCTCAAGGCCCACTTCGCCGACGGCGTCGACGTCGGCGACCGCGCCGCGCTGACCGAGCTGGCCGCCGCCGCCGGGATCGACCGCGACCGCGCGGCCGCCTACCTGGCGGGCGACGAGGGCGCGGCCGAGGTCCGGGCCCAGCTGGCGGAGGCCCGCGAGCTCGGCATCAGCGCCGTGCCGACCTTCGTCTTCGAGGGCAAGTGGGCGGTCCAGGGCGGTCAGGAGGCCGAGACCTTCCTGCGCGTCCTGGAGCAGGTCGCCGCCGAGACCGCCGAGACCGCCGGGACGTCCGGGACCACCCGTGACGCGGAGTCCGCCGAGCCCGCCGGGCACGACGCGCACGCCTGCGCGGACGGCGCCTGCACGGTCTGAGTGGTCTGAGCGGTCCGGGCGGCCCGAGCGGACGGCCGGACCGGACGCCGGTCCGAAAGGCGTGCCCGAGGGCCCGTGCGGGTGCGCCCAGCACGGGCCCTCAGCTGCAGGTGAACCTGGCGTCCGCCCAGTCCGCGACGTCGATCAGCGGCCACCGGCCGGAGGCCGGGGTGACGACCAGCCGGATCGAGGTCTGCCCGGCCAGCGCCGCGTGCACCGCGACCGGGCGGTCCCACGGCCCGACCCGGCCCGACTGCCACAGGGCCCGCCCGTTGGCGCCCTCCACCCGGAACTCCACCGAGCCGGCCCCCACACTCAGGTCGTCCAGCCCGGCCACCGCGTCGAACGCGGTGCAGCCGCGGTTGAGGTCGATCGTCACCTGGGACGGCACCCGCACCGACAGCGCGTGCTGGTGCGCCGAACCGCGCATCCACACCGCCCGGCGCTGCGCCACCGGGTCACCGCGCCGGATCACCGGCCCGGCCGCCGGGTCCCGGTGCTCACGCCCGACGATCGGCAGCTGGTCGAGCCAGAACGAGACCGGCGGCGCCGGCGGGGACGGCGAGGGCGACGGCGGTGGTGTGGTCGGCACCGGCGGAGGCGTCACCGGCGGCTCCGGCGGCGGCTCGGGCACCGGCGACGACGGTGCGGGCGTCACCACCGGTGCCGCCGGGGGAGTGGTGCTCGGAGACGGACTGGGCTTCGGCCTCGGCACGGCCGCGCGCGGCACGGCGGCGGGCACCACGGTCTCCTCGACGGGCGCGGGGGACGGGCTCGGCGTCGGGTCGGGCGCCGGGCCGACCGGCGCCGCGACCGGCGGCGGCAGCGCCGGCGAGGACACCGCCGCGGCGGCCACCGGCGGTTTCGGGGCCGGCGAACCGGCGAGGGCGTACGCGGCGACCGCGGCCGCACTCACCGCGACCCCGGCCGCGATGGCCGCCTTCGCGGCCGTACCCAGCCCCTGCCCGGCCACCGCGCCGAGCGCCGAACCGGACGACGAACCCGAGGCCCCGGCGGCACCGGCCGCGCCCGCCGCGCCGCCGCCCGTACCGCCCGCCGCGCCCGTACCGGCAGCCGTACCCGCGGCCGTACCCGCCGCGGCAGCGCCACCGACCACGGCACCGGCGCCGAGCGCCGCGGCCGCCGCCGAGAAGTACCCGGCCCCGACCCAGAGCAGCACGCCACCGGGCAGCACCGCCCGCAGGCTGTGGTTGATGTCGGAGAGCTCCAGGTAGGCCGCCGTGCAGCGGTCGCACTCCTGGATGTGGCGGCCGACCTCGGACGAGGCCCGCTTGCGCAGCGATCCGCGGGCGTACGCGCCCAGCCGGACCGCGTACGCCGTGCAGCCGCTCTCCTGGCTGCCCGACACGTGTGCCTGGAGGAACCCGGCGGCCAGCCGGTCCCTGGCCCGGTGCGCCTGCACGGCGGTGGCGTTGGCGGTCTTCCCGATCAGCACCGCCACCGTCTTCGGCGACTCCCGCTCGACCTCGGTGTGCCAGAGCACCATCCGGTCGTCCTCGGGGAGTTCGACGAAGGCCTGCATCACCATCCGCCGGTCCGCCAGCGCCATCGCCCAGGCGTCCGCGCCGGGGTCGGCCAGGTCGAACTCGACCGTGGACGCCGAACTCTGCGCGAACGCCCCGAAGTCGTCGACCAACTGCTCCCGCCGATCCGAGCGGGTCCAGGCGGCGGCCACGTTGCGGACCGCCGTCAGCAGGTAGGCCCGGACCGCGAACTCCGGCCCCTTGCCCGCCCGCAGGGCCTGGAGGGTACGGGCGAACACCTCGCCGGCCAGGTCCTCCGCGGTGAAGCTGTCCCGGCAGCAGGTCCGCGCGTAGCGGCGCACCGACTCCGCGTGCCGCCGGTAGATCTCCTCGTACGCGGTGTCGTCGCCGGCCCGCACCCGTGCCGTCAACTCGGCGTCCGAGGGCGGGCGTTCACCGTCCACCGGGTCGGCGGGCGCGGGTACCACCGCCCGGGCCGGGGCGAGGCGCCGGGCGCCCGCCGCCTCCCCGACGAAGGACTCCGGGGTGACCCCGCCCTGCCCGGCCGGGGCCTGACCCGGCACCCGCCCGGCCAGCGACTCCCTCGCCGGCGCGCCGGCCTGATCCGGTACCTGGCCCGGGACTCCGCGGCCGGAGCCCGGATCGTTCTGGTCGTCAGTGCTCAATGCGGCCCCCATGCGCCGAACCCGGTCGGCCGGAACAACTCCCGTGCGAACCGCCCCCGGCCGAGGCGGCCCGGGGCCGGGGACGACACCACCGCCATCGCGGCGGCCCGTACGCGGGGCGGCGCGCCGAGCGGAACGGCACGCATCGGGACAATGGCTCCAACCACGGGCAAAGAATGGCATAGCGCAGCGGCCATCGGTAACCGGGAAGGCCACCGCCCACCCTTCCGGGCACCCGGTCGACGGACTCCGCCGGGCCCGCCCGGCACGCGCCCCCGCCCGCGCCGCGCGGTCCGACGGTGCCTCAGCGCGCCCGCAGCCCCTGCAGCAGGATCTGCAGCAGCCGGTCCGCCGGAGCGTCCTCGGGCAGCCCCGGCGAGGTCCGCACCGGGACCGCGTGTGCCGGGACGGCGGCCGTCAGCACCAGCACCACGTCCGAGACCGTCACCCCCGGCCGCAGCTCCCCGGCCGCCCCGGCCCGGGCCACCAGCGCGGCCAGCAGGTGCAGCAGCAGCCGCGGATCGGCGTCCGGCACGACCTGCGCGTCGCCGTCCTGGGCCCGTCCGCCGAACGGCGCGTCGAGCCGCCCCTCGAAGGAGGCGTCCAGCGACCGGCGTTGCTCGGGCACCCGGCCGATGTCCTCGGCGTACCGGAAGGACTCCGGCGGCAGCAGCCGGCCCGCGCCGGACTCGACTGCCCGCGCCAGGAAGCCCGACAGCGCCTCCCACGGCTGCTCGTCGCCGTACAGCGACTCCCTGGCCTGGGCGGTCAGCCACCCGACCTCCTCGGCGGCGATCCGCTGGACCAGCACCTCCTTGCTCGGGAACCGCCGGTACACGGTGCCGACCCCGACCCCGGCGCGTCGCGCGACCTCCTCCATCGGCGCGTCGTAACCGAGCTCCCCGAACACCTGGCGGGCGGCCCGCAGCACGCTCTCCAGGTTCCGCCGGGCGTCGACCCGCAGCCGGGACGCCTCCCCGCGGCCGCCGTCCGGCTCGTACCCGCTGCCCGTACCCGCGCCCGTACCCGCGCCGGGAACGGGCTGGCCCAGCCGCTCCGGCCCGGCCGGGCCGCGCTGCTCGGGCACCGCCCCCGGGCCGACCGGCGGCAGCGTCCGCCCCGCCATCTGTTCCTGATCAGTCATTCCAACCCTCCCCCGCAGGTGCCCGTCCCGGGCCCCTGTACGGACCGCGTTCCCCCCGGTGCCGAACACCGACGTCCGCGCCGTCCGCCTGATGTCTGCGCACTACCCTTCCCCGGATCTCCCCGGTGCAGTCCGGGAGTTGTGCCGGGTGGTTCAGGGACAGACCGAACCAATCGTTGGTCCAGCGCACAATCCGACCATAGTTCAAGGAAGTTCGGGGCAGAAGTGGCCGAAACTCGGCCACCGTCGCAAGCCTGGCGCCATTCCGGCACATCCGTCCCACCCGATCCGGTCGGCACTGTGGACAAGACGGCCCTCGGCAGGGCGTCATATGGGGGACGTGAACCGGATCACAGTGGCCGGAGGTGCCCCATCAGGATCCTGATCATCGGTGGCGGGTGCGCCGGCCTGACCGTCGCGCTCCGGCTCCAGCAGACGCTGCGGACCCGGCTCCGTACGGGCCAGGACGAGATCACACTGGTCGAACCGCAGCCGTACCTCACCTACCACCCGCTGCTCGCCGAGGTCGCCGCCGGCACCATCGACCCCCGCCACGTGGTCGTACCGCTGCGCCGCACCCTGCCCGACTGCCGGGTGCTCACCGCCAGGGTCACCCGGGTCGACCACGCCGCGCGGCGGGCCCGGATCGACGCCGCCGCCCCGGGCGAGAGCGGCCTGACCTCCGAACTGCACTACGACGTCCTGGTGGTGGCCCCCGGCTCGGTGTCCCGCACCGCGCCCGTCCCCGGCCTCGCCGAACACGGCCTCGGCTTCGCCACCGTCGGCGAGGCCGTCAGCCTGCGCAACCACGTCCTGGAACAGCTCGACCTGGCCTCCACCACCCGCGACCCGGAACTGCGCCAGTCCGCCCTCACCTTCGTCTTCGTCGGGGCCGGGTACGCCGGCGTCGGGGCGCTCGCCGAGCTGGAGGACATGGCCCGGTACGCGACCAAGGGCTACCACAACCTCCAGGCCGACGACCTGCGCTGGGTCCTGGTCGAGGCGACCGGCCGGATCCTGCCCGAGGAGTCCCCCGAACTTGCCGACCACACCCTCGCCGAACTGCGCGAACGCAGCGTCGACGTCCGCCTGCGGACCACCCTGGAGTCGGCCGCCGACCGGATGATGACCCTCTCCGACGGCAGCAGGTTCGCGGCCCGCACCCTGGTCTGGACGGCCGGCACCCGCCCGGCCCCGCTGCTGAACCACACCGACCTCCCGCTCGACGGAAACGGCCGGATCCGGTGCCTGCCCGACCTGCGGGTGGCCGGTCCCGACGGCCTGCCGCTGGCCGGTGCCTGGGCCGCCGGCGACTGCGCGGCCGTACCCGACCCCGGCGCCGAGGGCGCACCCTGCGCACCCAACGCCCAGCACGCGCTCGCCCAGGCCGACCTGCTGGCCGCCAACCTGCTGGCCGCCGCGGCCGGGCAGGCGCTGCGCGACTACCACCCGGACCGCCCGTACTGCTCCACCTCGCTCGGCGTCGGCCGGGCCGTCGCCCACACCCGCCGCGGCCAGCTCACCGGCCGCCGCGCCTGGTGGCTGCACCGGGCCCGGCACCTGCGCCGGCTGCCGAGCCCGGAACGCCGGGTCCGGATCCTCACCGACTGGCTGCTGGCCGGGCTGTTCCGCCGCGAGGTGGTCTCGCTGGGGTCCGTCGAACACCCCCGCGCGGAGTTCGAGGCCGGCTTCACCGACCTCCACCCCGGCCCGTGACCGGGCCCGCGAACGCGCCGCGATGACGGTACGACTTCCGAAACCACGACCCGGCCTGACAGGATCTCCCAACCGGGTCATCACGTGGTGTGCTCGCACAGACGCAAAACGTGATGATCCGACTACAGCCCGCCGTTGACCGACCGACCCGACCGACCGTCCCGACCGACCGCCTTCGACCGACAGCCGAGGGAAGCCCACCCGGGCCGCGCACCCCCGCGGCCGGCCCCCGCCGAGTGAACACCCGTACCCGAACCGAGGAAGCGGCCGACGTTTGAACCTCATGCGCTGGAGCGCCCGGCTCACCGGAGCCCCGCGGCGTGCCGCTCCCCCCAGTCCCGGCCCCGGACCTGGCCACGGCCACGCCCACGGCCACGACGAGTCGGTCACCGTCCCCGGCCCGCGGGACCCGGCCGCGCAGGCCGGCCTGCTCGACCAACGCGACCTCGACCAGCTCTACGACCTGCGCGATGTCCTGCGCCGCCTCCCCGCCCCGGTCGCCGTCACCTACGGCCCGCAGCACCAGCTCGGCTACGCCAACCGCGCCTACCGCGAACTCTTCGGCGCCCGCACCAACGGCCCGCCCGCGGCCGAGGCGCTCCCCGAACTGGCCGCCCTCGGCGTACTCCCGCTGCTCGACCAGGTCCTGCGCAGCGGCCGGCCGCGCAGCGTGAAGTCCCGGGCGATCCTCAGCCTCGGCGGAAACCGCTACTACAACATCTCCTGCGTCCCGCTCGGCGCCGGGACGGACGGCACCACCCCGGCCGGCGTCCTGATCTTCGCCGCCGAGGTGACCGACCAGGTCCAGGCCGCCCTGCGCCTGCGCGAGGCCGAACGCCGCCAGCGCCAGGCCGCCGTCACCCTCCAGCGCAGCCTCCTGCCGCAGAAGCTGGAACAGCCGGCCGACCTGCGGGTCGCCGCCACCTACCAGCCCGGCGGCGCGGACGCGGCGGTCGGCGGCGACTGGTACGACGTGATCGGCCTCGGCGGCGGCCGGACCGCCCTGGTGATCGGCGACGTGATGGGCCGCGGCATGCGCGCCGCCGCCGTCATGGGCCAGCTGCGCACCGCCGTCCGCGCCTACGCCCGCCTCGACCTCCCGCCCCACGAGGTGATGCGCCTGCTCGACGGCCTCGCCATGGAGATCGACGCCAACCAGATCGCCACCTGCGCGTACGCCGTCTGGGACCCGGCCACCAGCAGTCTCACCTACGCCTCGGCCGGCCACCTCCCCTTCCTGCTGCGCTGCCCCGAGGGCACCATCCTGCGCAGCGAGGAACAGAACGGCCCGCCGCTCGGCACCGGCAGCGGTACCCACATCTCGCACACCCTGCGCCTGCTGCCCGGCACCACCGGCGTCCTCTACACGGACGGCCTGGTCGAACGCCGGGAGGAGGACATCGACGACGGCATCGAGCTGCTGGCCCGCGCCCTGGGCGGTGCGGCCGGCGCCCCCGACGTCATCTGCGCCAGGCTGCTCAGGGCGATGGGGGTCACCGCGGAGCACGACGACGACGTTGCCGTGCTGGCCTTCCAACTGCCACTTGACTCTCCCGCGCCGGATGCCTAAAGTTCTTCGAGCTGCCCGTCTCAGGGAGCACCGGACACGTGTCTACGCGGCCGGTCCCGAGGCAGCCAATCCCTTGAAACACCACTTCTCGTCCCACTGGGTCGTGCTCTGTCGCGTCCCCGTGCGAATTGGCGTGCGCGTTTATATGGATTGCGGCCGGATTCGCTTTTCGGAGCGTGGATCGGCTAAGGTTTGAAACGTCGGACAGGCCGTCAGGTCGGACCGACGGAAGGCGAGTT